>JAFXHW010000143.1 GCA_017533545.1 Clostridia bacterium | reverse complement strand
TTTGCCGGCAAAGAAAACTGGGTATTCAACCCCTACACCGACGAGATAATCCTCGCTCTTCCCCAATCCTTCTTTGCCAACTGCGCAATTCTTATCGCGGCATCAATAATAGTTTTGTCCCTTGCCTGCGTGATTTTTGGCCTGGCAGATTTGCAAAAAACAAAAAAAGCAGCGAAATAATACGATGTCAAGTTGAAAAATAAGTCAAAAAACGGTCCGCCGCAAGGCAGACCGTTTTTTATTATACATTCATTACAACCGGCAATATCATCGGCTTTTTCTTGGTCTTGGCGTAAAGGAATTTCGACAGATCGTCCTTTACCTTGGCCTTGATCTGGGTCCATTCGGTCACGCCGTTGTCAAGGCAGCGGATGATAGAATCGCGGCAGATCTCCTTCATCTGCTCAATAAGCTCCTCGGCCTCGCGCACGTACACAAAGCCGCGGGATATGATATCGGGACCGGAAATAAGGCACATCTCCTCGATATCTACAGTAGCAACGACAACGATAAGTCCGTCCTGAGACAGATGGCGGCGGTCGCGGAGGACGATATTTCCGACGTCACCAACGCCGGTGCCGTCAACAAGCACGCGTCCTGCAGGTACCGATGCCCCCCAACGTGCCGTATCTGCATCAACTTCGAGAGTTTTGCCGATGTCCGATATGAAAATATTGTCGGCAGGCACACCCATCTGCAGCGCGAGATCGCGATGGCACACGAGGTGCTTATATTCGCCGTGAATGGGCATGAAATACTTCGGGCGGATAAGTCCGAGCATCATTTTGAGCTCTTCCTGGCAGGCGTGGCCCGAAACGTGGACCTCGACGAGCGAATCGCGGAAGACATTGACTCCCTTTTTGAACAGCTCGTTTATGATGCGGTCGACCAGCTTTTCATTGCCGGGGATAGCGTGCGAGCTGAGTATTACAAGATCACCCGATCCGAGTGCGATCTGGCTGTGATCGGAGAATGCCATGCGGTAAAGGGCGGACATAGGCTCGCCCTGGCTTCCCGTGGTGATGATGGTTATCTTTTCACGCGGCCAGCGGTTGATCTCGCCAATGTCGATGATAACTCCTTCGGGCACGTCCATATATCCGAGCTCGATGGCGGCGCTGACGATGTTTTGCATCGAGCGGCCGGTGATGACCACCTTGCGCCCGTACTGGACGCTGGTATCGATTATCTGCTGAACGCGGTGAACGTTCGACGAGAAGGTGGCGATAACGAGGCGCTTGTCGGAATTTTTCATGAATATGCCATCGAGCGACTGACCGACCTTGCGCTCGGAGGGGGTATATCCGGCGCGCTCGGAGTTGGTCGACTCGCCGAGGTACAAAAGTACGCCCTCTTTGCCAAGCTCGCCGAAGCGGGCGAGATCTATCATATCGCCGTCAATGGGGGTAAGATCTATCTTAAAGTCGCCCGAGTGAGCGACAAGACCTGCAGGTGTACGTATCGCCAGAGCGCAGGCATCGGCGATCGAGTGATTGACGTGGATAAACTCAACGCTGAATGCGCCGAGCTTTACCTTATCGCCGGCATTGACGGTATTGAGCATAGGATTATGCTCGAGTCGGTGCTCGGACAGCTTGTTTTGCAGAATACCGATGGTCAAACGTGTGCCGTAGACGGGGCAATCGAGATCGTCGATGACGTAGGGCAGAGCGCCGATATGGTCCTCGTGTCCGTGGGTAATTACAATTCCGCGGATCTTTTCCTTGTTTTTGACGAGATAGCTCGTGTCGGGAATGACGAGGTCGACTCCCAGCATCTCATCGTCGGGAAAGCCAAGTCCGCAGTCGACGATTATTATATCTTCACCGTACTCGAAAACGGTTATATTCTTGCCGACCTCATTAAGTCCGCCCAGGAGTATAACCTTTAATTTTTCTGTCTTTTTCTTTTTGGACATTAAGTATTCCTTTCTTTTAAAAGTGTGTAAAAACGTTCTATGTACAGCCGATAGGCAAAATACGGCTGAAAATGCGCAAAAAAGGGGCGCGAAAGGTGTTTTCGCGTAGAAAATGCAGACAGGTCAAACGGTGACCCTTATCCGCTTAAAAATCAAATTGTTGGTGTTTTTTGAAACGATCACATATATCGGCATCTTATTATAACAGATGATTATTACTGCCGTGAATACATTTTATTAACATTCGGTTAATCGTATAACGCCCTTTTTGACGCGCATTATATTATTGTGCAAAAACGCGCAAAAACTTTTCGGAGTACTATTATGAAAAACAAAAAACGACGTGCAAAGATCCCCGACACAATAAAATCGGTAATCTCCACTTACCGCGTTGCGGGTGCCATGACCGATCCCTTCGGCAGCTACACCGGCATTGACGCGCTTGAGGAAACCGAGGCCGAGGACCGCGTGATAAATCAAGAGGTCAACGACGCTCATATAAACAAAAACGGAATTCCCACTCAGGATGCCGACGACCTTTGATTTATAATATGATTACTGCCGCATATCATGCGGCAGTAATTTTTTAAAACACGGCGATTAATGCGCATACGCCCGCGGCAAAGAGTGCGCCGATCAAAAAGAAGAGCAGCTGCTGAAATCTCCCTTTGCGCGGCGTCTGATTTCTTTGCCAAAATGTGTCTCGGTACCCCATCTCGACGATGCGGTTTGCTTCGGCGATCATATCGCTTTGAGAGCAATGTGAGGCAAGAGCGTTATCACTTAAAATGAAATAGGCCTCGTCGAATATCTCGCTTCCCGTGTTTTTGAGCATGATTATCTTTTTCTGGCATCCTTTCAACATAAATAGCTCCTTTCAAATCATTTCAAGGGCGCGCGCAAGAAAAGCCGTTTGAGCGCACGCGCATTGAAGGGGATAAGGGGATAGAGGTATCCGCGATTACCGTCTACCGTCTTATTGCAGGCAATAAAGACCACCATAACGACTGCCCCGCCGACAAGTCCGTACAGTCCGAAAAGGGCTGTACATATCAGCATGAATATCCTCGAAAACTTGAAGGCATATCCGAGTTCGAAGCTGGGCTGTGTGAAATTAGCCAATGCAACAAAGGACATATAGAGTATGACCTCCGACACAAGCCATCCTGCCTCTACGGCATATTCGCCGAGGATAAGTCCGCTGACCACCGAAAGCGAGCCCGACAGGCTTGATGGCGTGTTGAGCGAGGCCATTTTCAGCCCGTTAATGGCGAGCTCGACCAAAATGAACTGCCAAAAGAGAGGTACTGCGTAGTCATCCTTTGACACCGCGAGAAATTCAAGCGATTTCGGCAGGATATGGTCGTTTTCGGCGAGATAATACCAAACGGGAGAGAGAAATATCGTTGCAAAAAAGACTATCTGGCGCAAAATGCGAAGATATGTGCCGATAAAGGGCGGGAAATAGTAATCGTCGCTTTCCTGCGCAAAATCGAATATTGAAACGGGGAGCATTATTGCCGACGGATTGTTGTCGCAGAGAATGAGCACACTTCCCTCCATGAGCATGGCGGCAGCGGCATCGGGCCGCTCTGTATAGCGAAGCTTGGGGAAGGGATTCCACCATCTGTTCGGCACGAGCAGCTCGGCTATGCTCTCGCTTGTCATGTTGAGCGAGCCTATCTTCATATTATCGAGCTTGTCGCTCACCTTTTTGACAAAATCGGCATTTGCCCTGCCCTCGATATAGCATAGCACCACGTCGGTACGGCTTTTTTCGCCTATGTTTTTGACGTCCATGACCAGATCGGGGTCGCGCACGCGGCGTCGGATGAGCGCGGTATTGAAGATGAGCGTTTCGCAAAAGCCGTCACGCGGGCCGCGGAGCACCCGATCGTTTTCGGGCTCCTGAATTGAGCGGACAGGATATTCGCGTGTGTCGAGTATGATGATCTTATCTATCCCCTCGGCCAACAGCGCCGCCGAGCCCGACAGCACCATTCGCACAGCTACGTCGATATCATCGGTCAGCTCGACTTCGACGTACGGGATATTGACCGTTAAGTCCTCGACTGTTTCGACCTTGATGAAATATTCCATCATCTTTTGCATGACCATGTCTTTCGTAAAACCGTCGATATAGTAAAATGTCATGCTCCGACCGCTTTTGCTCTTCATTCGCCTGCGTATCATATCAAAGCTTTTGTCGGGCTTAAGTATCCTTTCCAGCCCTTCTTTGTAGTGCTTATATCTATCCTGCATACCGTTTTTCTCCGCTTTTTTTCGTTTGGAAAAGTATTGTCATTTTGACAAACTTTTATTCTTTTTTTTGTGTTTTATTGCACAAAATACAAAAGTTATTAATTTTTTTAACGATTTCTATTTACAAATTGACAGCAATATGGTAAAATAATGAAAGAGTAGAATTATTATACTTTTTGAGTGCAGTCAATAACCTGACCCCCGGCAAAGGAGTATTATGTACCACGACACTAAGTATTATGTTTCCGAAAACGGAAGCGACCGCAACAACGGAAGTGAAAAGCATCCCTTCAAGAGTGTTTCGGCCGCTAAGCGTGCTGTCAATTCCTTGAGATTTGACCACGAAGGACCGATACATATCATCTTCAAGGACGGCGTTTACAGCACCGACGGATGCGTATTCTCGGCTGGAGATTCGGGAAGCGATACATCGCCGGTAATTTATCGTGCAGAAAATCCGGGTGAAGTTCGTCTTATCGCATCAAACGCACAACCCACACTTGATCTCAGTGCGCTTGCATACGTCACATTTGAGGGATTCGTCGTCGAAAGCGATGAAAAATCCTGTGTGAGAATTTCAAACGGCTGTCACCATATAAACATTGCAGACTGCATTGCAATATCGAATAAATCGTATGATTTTGAGGCGTACGATTCATCGTATTGCTCGATTATCGGATGTGCGGTGCACACCGGTCTTGCGTGCTGTCTTTTATCACGCTGTTCCGATTGCACAATATCGGGCTGCAGAGCGTTGGGCAAAAAGACTCTGCGCAAAAACAGCGCCCTCATTATGGAGGACTGCTGCTCAACGATCGTTGAATGCTGCATCTTTTTAATGTCGGACAACCCCGTTGCGGGTATCAGCACCGTTGACGGACATCCGTCGAAGGATACCGTTATCCGCTCCAATATTTTTGTCGGCAATCCCAACGGCGGTAACGCTTTTGCGATATCAAGCACCGATTCGTCGATGCACATTCGCGGAAATGTTTTCATTCTGAAGACGAGCGGGCAAAAAACGCACATCGAATTCCCTCCCCACTGCTTTGACAAAAATGCGGTCTTCGGCTTTACCGATTCAAAGATGGCCGAGGGAAATTTCTATACCGAGAGCATTACACTGCCCGATTCCTCGCCGCTGCTTGACGAGAATATGCAGCCCACCGACGAGGCAATCGACTACGTCGCAAAGCAGATTCCGTCGATGTCGCCAGGCGATATTCTCCGTCTTAAAAAGGCGGCAAACTTTATCTAAAAATCAGACGAATGATAAAAACACCGTATCGAAAAAATCGATACGGTATTTTTATTTGTAAAATTAATCGCTTTAGTTGCCCCAATCACTTGAATATTGCGTTTTTTTGTGGTATAATAGTCTGTAATCGCAAAAAAATGGGAGGTATGTATATGCATTTGCAGGAATCGGGACAGATGTATCTTGAAACAATTCTTATTCTTTCGAAAAAGAATGGCCGGGTACGCTCGATCGACGTCGTTGAATACATGGGTTTTTCAAAGCCCAGTGTCAGCCGCGCGGTAAGAACGCTCAAAAGCGGCGGATATATTACAATCGATGACGACGGATACCTCTACCTCACCGACAGCGGACGAACTCTCGCTGAAAACATCTACGAGAGGCACAACATTTTAACCGAGCTTCTCGTCAGCCTCGGAGTGGACAGCGTTATCGCAAGCGAGGACGCCTGCAAGATCGAGCATTGCATCAGCCCCGAATCGTTCGAGGCGCTGAAAAACCAGCTCGCGAATATCAAAAAATAAACGCTTTTACAAGCAAAAAGGATACATTTGATGTTAAAACTTGAAAATATCCGCTGGCAAGCGCCCAACGGAAACGTAATTTTAAACGATCTGTCGCTCAATATCCCCGACGGACGCCTTGTGGTCATCACAGGCCCCAACGGCGGCGGCAAGACAACCCTTGCCAAAGTGATCGCGGGACTTGAAACTCCCACATCGGGCAAAATCGAGCTCGACGGCGAGGATATTACATCGCTCGACGTCACCGAGAGAGCAAAAAAAGGCATTTCCTTTGCATTCCAGCAGCCTGTGCGCTTCAAGGGCGTTACCGTACGCCGTCTTTTGGAATTGGCATCAGGCGGAAAGATGCCCGAGGACGAGATATGCCAGACACTGAGCATGGTCGGTCTTTGCGCACGCGAATACATCGACCGCGAGGTCAATGCCACCTTATCGGGCGGCGAAATAAAGAGAATCGAGATCGCAACGGTGCTTGCCCGCCACACCAAGCTGTCGATTTTTGACGAGCCCGAGGCCGGAATCGACCTTTGGAGCTTTACCAACCTCATCCGCGTTTTTGAGCAGATGAGAAGCAACATCAAGGGTACAATGATCATCATTTCCCATCAGGAGCGCATACTGCAGATTGCCGACGAGATAGTGGTCGTTGCCAACGGAAGCGTACGCGAAAGCGGACCTTCAGCCATGATGATGGGCAAATTGCTCGCGGGCAAAGACGTCCGTGCGGCTTGCACAAAGCAGGAGGCGATGTTCCAATGAGCGAACTCAATTTAAAGGAAATTACCAAAAAGCTGCTCTCGCTTGTTTCTGACGGCGAGGGGGATTACAAGGGCGCTTACAATATCCGCGAAAACGGCTCTTGTGCCGCACGCATGTCGAGCGAACACATAAAGATAGTAAGCAAGACCGACAAGGACGGAATCGAGATACACGTCGATGCGAACACCGCAGGCGAAACCGTATCGATCCCCGCCTGCATTACCAAAAGCGACGTTGACGACCTCGTTTACAACGACTTTTTCATCGGCGAGAACGCCGACATCACCGTCGTTGCGGGCTGCGGAGTACACTCGGACGGCGAGGGCGATTCCCGCCACAACGGCATACACCGCTTCTTTTTGGCAAAAGGCGCGCGTGTGAAATATATTGAAAAACACGTTGGTACCGGTGAGGGCAGCGGAAAGAGCTTTATCGACCCCGTAACCGAGATATACCTTGAGGAAGACAGTTACCTTGAGATTGACACGGCACAGATCGGCGGAGTTGACCGTTCAACTCGTTACACCAAGGCCGAAGTCGGCAAAAACGCCCGTCTTATCATTCGCGAGCGACTGCTGACAGAAAAAGAGCAGTCTGCCGATTCCGACTATCTCATCGAGATGAACGGTGAAAATTCGGCGCTCAATCTCATCTCGCGCTCGGTCGCGCGTGACAACTCGCGCCAGAGCTACCGCTCGATCGTCATAGGCAACGCACCCTGCACAGGTCACACCGAATGTGATGCTATCATATCGGAAAACGGCATCGTTGATGCGGCTCCCGAGCTTCGCGCACACAACGGTGATGCCGCCCTCATTCACGAGGCGGCCATAGGCAAGATCGCAGGCGAGCAGATACTCAAGCTCCGCACTCTCGGGCTTACCGAAAGCGAAGCCGAGCAGACGATAATCGACGGCTTTTTGAGCTGATTTAACCCAAAATACTTTTTAGCAAACGCGGTCATATGACCGCGTTTGTCTGCTTTTATCTATGATTTATTTTACACAGATTATTTTGTAAATTATAGCGTAATATTGTTTACTTTTTCGTCAGTTCGTGTTATAATATAATGAATACATATTTATAAATGCCGTTTTTAATGTTTTTATGACCCGAAAGGCAATAAAAAACAATGTCAGAAAGCAAGAAATGTTTTGATCTTTCACTTTTGAAGGACAATTTCACAAATATAAAAAAAGGTTTTCGTCCCGCAGCCATGCTCAAAATCGGCAACTGCGGCGATGAAAACAGAGATATATGCTCCCTCGCCTTCGTCTGCAAAGAGCTGAATTTCGGCGCGATCGCTCCCTTTTGGACCCAAAAGAGCGTCCCCGCCTACGGAAGCGAGGGATATTACAGCGCTTACTCATCTCTTCTCTCCTCTCTCGAAAAAGAAGGAATGACCGCCGTCTTTTGCGACGATTGTGATTTTCCGTCCGGTTGGGCGGGGGGTGAGCTTTGCGAAAAATATCCCGAATACACCGCCAAGCACCTTAAAAGATATGAGTACTCCTGCACAGAGGGTAATCGCACTAAATACCGTCTCAAAACGGCAGGCAAAACGATGTCGCTCGTTGCTTTTGAGGAGGATACAAACGATATCTTAGACCTCCGCTCATTCGTCAACGGCGAATACCTCGAATGGGACACTCCCGAGGGAAACTGGACCGTTCAGCAATACTGCTGCGAGCGCGACGACGAGGAAAAATACGTAAACTATTTAAACTACGACGCATCGATGGCCTATGTGTCGCTGACATACAAGCGCTTTGCGGAGCACTTTGAAGAGCACATAGGAAAAACGGTAAAAACAACCTTCTACAACGATATTCAGTTCCGCGCGCAGAATCGCCGTATGTGGGACGAAAGCTTCAACGAGCATTTCGAAAAAAAATACGGCTATGACCCCGCGCCATACTATCCCGTTCTCTACGCCGACATTGCTCAACATACCGAGCACTACCGTGCCGCCTTTTTCTCCTGCCGTACCGATATGCTCCTAAACGGCTTTTTTAAGGCTGTATCCGACTTTGCAAAGTCGGTCGGTCTTATCCCGATGGGTGACGTCGCCGAGGCAAAAACCACCTCTGCGCCCTTCATTTTCGGCGACGGAATGAAATTCCAATCGCTCAACGGAGCTGTCGGAATCGACCTCATGCACCGCTATATGTACGGCTTTAACGGTCTGAAAATCGCGTCGTCGGCATCGTACAACTACGACATTCGCGACGTAGTCTGCGAAATATTCGGCGACTACAACAAATTTGACGAAATCATCGTTAGCCGCGAAACAATGAATGCATACGCGCGCGGCGTGACAAAGCTCATCGTGCACCTGCCCTCTGAGATAATGTTCAGCAAAGATCAGACGGCAGATTTTATCAAAAAATGGAGCGATTACGCTTCCCGCTGTCAAACCCTCCTTTCGTCGGGACGGCACGTTTGCGACATCGCCATGCTCTACCCCATTCACTCGCTTGAAGCGCAGAGCGCTCTGTTTGAATCGCCCACGTCGGGCTTTGAATACCCCTACACTCCCACCGATGCAGATTACATGAATCTGATAAACTCGGTGATGAACTACTGCGGCCACGACTTGACCGTACTTCACCCTGAAGTATTCAACGAAAAATGCCGTGCCGAAAAGGGTATTCTCTATCTCGACAATGCATACAATGCAGAAGAGTACAGTGTACTTATTGTACCGGGCACTCTGCTTACCGACCTTGCTTCCCTCAAAAAAATAAAGGAATTCTTCCTTTCAGGCGGCAAAGTGATCGCCACGAGTAAGCTTCCGTCAATGGCTCTGGAATTTAATCCCGATGAATGTCAAAAGGGCGTTTCGCCGTATGACAGCGAAGTAAAACAGCTCGTATATGAGATATTCGGTGTAACCGGCGGAGAGGAAAGCGATATCGAGCCCTATTACCACAACTCATGCGAAAAGGGCGGCGAGGCCTATTTCATTCCCACCTCCCTTACCGCGGCCGACGGAACCTACGTAAGTGACGACAAGCTGCTCCGCCACATTCTCTGCGACCGACTCGACATCAGATATGACGTTGAGATCTATTCGATGCCCCGCGTTTCGGGAAGCGGAATTTTAAGCCTTCCCCGTCCGATGTATATCGACATTGATACCTCAAAATTCGCGGGCGGCGTTTTCAACCACATCCATAAAAAGTGCGACGGTTACGATGTTTACTTCTTCGCGAACTCGACAAATGCCGACTACAAGGGCAAGATCTCCCTTCGCGGCTCTTTTGCCTCGTGCGAGATATTTGATCCTCACACCGGAAATATTGCTCTGTGTGATGCATCAAAAGAAAGTCTTCACGGCACCGCCTACACGTCGCTGAATATTGAAATTCCCTCGTCGTCTTCCCTCTTTATAGTGGCAAAAGACGAACAATAACGATCAAAAACGGAGAGATTTATTATGAAAGCTATAATCATGGCAGCAGGTAAGGGTACCCGCTTAAACGATGCAGCTCACCCCATGCCCAAGGTTCTGCGCGAGGCTGCAGGACGCCCCCTGCTCGATTTCGTTATAAATGACACCATCGGCTTTATCGGCACCGACGACATCACCGTCGTGGTAGGCTACATGGCCGAAGAGGTCATGGCGCGCTTCCCGAACCATCACTTTGCAAAGCAGTCGCCCGACGGTTACGGAACCGGATTTGCCGTCAAATGCGGCATTGCTGATGGCGGACTTGAAGATTATCAAGGCGAGCTTGCCGTGCTCAGCGGCGACGTCCCGCTCATCAAGCGCTCTACCGTCGAGGGAATGATCGAATTGCACCGCAAGTCGGGTGCAAAATGCACCCTGCTCTCCTGCAAATCGAAAAAGCCCCACCCCTTCGGACGCATTATCCGTGACGAGAACGGAAAGCTTGTTTCGATAAAGGAGCACAAGGACTGTACCGAAGAGGAGCGCAAGATCGACGAGCTCAATGCCGGCTGCTACATCTTCGATGCCGAAGCTCTCCGCACCGCTCTCTCGAAGCTCAAAAACAACAATGCGCAAAATGAATACTACCTCACCGACGTTCCCCTTCTGATGCTCCAGGTCGGTCAGCATGTTGAAGCATTCGTCACCACCGACGACGACGAGCTTTTGGGCGTAAACACCTTCGAGGACCTGGCCGTCATCGAAGAGGTTTTAAAAAACAGGACTTTAAACAACTAAGACAAAATAAATTGAGCAGGAGATAAGAAAATGTCCGAAAACACTGAAAACGTTGTCTTCCGTTCACAGCTTGGCGGATACAACCGCGAGGATGTAAACAAGTACATCGTGGAAACAAACCTTCGTTTTGAGAGAGTCGAGGCCGTTAACAAAAAGACTCTCGCTTCCATGCAGAACACCATTGACGAGCTCAAACGCGAGCTTGAAGAGCGCAATTTGCAGTCGGCAGAAAGCTGCGAGAAGTACGACTCCATGAAAAATTCGCTCGCCGAAGCCGAAGAAAAGTGTGCCGCACTCGAAAAGCAGCTCGACGAGGCAAAAAAAGAGCTTGACGAGGCCAAATCAGCCACCTCTTCCCCCACAGCCGACGAATATACCGATGCGATTGCGGGGTTTGCCGAAAAGGTGGAAGCTCTTGAGGGCGAAAACAGCCGTCTTGCTTCTGAGCGCAATGCACTCGCCGCAGAGCTTGCCGCAGCAAAAGAAAGAATTGAAAGCGAAAACATGCGCAAGATGAGCGATGCCGACCGCGTTATCGATGCATTCAAGTGCGCCGACGGCAGCGAAAGCGACACCGAAAAGGCCCGCCTTTACGACAAGGTAAGCCACCAGCTCGGCTCGATGCTCATTGATGCCCGCGAGATCGCAGACGGACTTATTTCCGACGCCAACGCGAAGGCCGAAAAGATTGTCCGCAATGCCGAAAACGATGCCGCAATTATCCGCTCCGAGGCAAAAGAGCGTCTGCGCCGTTCCATCGAATACATCGAACGCGCCACAAAGCGCCTTTCCTCCGACTGCACCGCAGAATACCTCAAATACGTCAACGGTGTGCGCGAATCGTTCACCAAACTTCTTGAGGACAACACCGAAAGCCAAAGAGATGTCCTTGCCCGCTTTGACAGCATGATCACCGCCGCACAGCGCGAGATCAGCTGCGGCATTCAGAAGATCAGCTCAAACGGCGACGAGCAGTAAAGCAAGACCGGTATGACCATCGGTAAAAAGCTCAAAAAAGCACGGGAGGATGCCTCTCTCACCCAGCAGCAGCTTTCATCGGGAATCGTCACCCGCAACATGCTGTCGCAGATAGAAAACGACCGTGCCAAGCCCTCGCTTGACACCCTTTCCGCCTTTGCCGACCGTCTCGGCATAAAGCTGAGTTATTTTCTCTGCGACGATGACGACAATTTCGCCATCATGAAGGAATCGGTGCTTGCAAAGCTGCGGGAGCGCATGAAAAAGCGCGAATACAACGATTGCCTTGACCTTTTATATCGCGTGGACATACGCGATGACGACGAGCTTCGGTATATATCGGCGCTCTGCCACTATCACTCGGCCCTCGACGACTACCATTGCGGACGCTTAAAGAGTGCAAAAGAGTCGTTTTTAAATGCGATAAAGGATGCCGAGCATACTGTTTATCCTGCCGACACACTGAAAAACTGCGCCGAAAGCTACGTTAACTACATATCATCGCTCGCCGTCACAAAAGAGGGCATAAAAAGCGGCCGCCTTGTCAATTTATCGCTCCACTCGCCCGATATTGCCGAGCTTTGGTATATCGGCATGCTTGATGCTATAAATCGAGGCGATACCGTCACCGATACATCCGCTTTGCCTGCCGATTCGTTATACAGTTCTCACATAAAAGCAAAGCTGATGCTGAAAAGCTCGCCCGATGACTCTCTCGCTTTGCTTATCGGCATATATCACGAGGATATCGGTGCTGTTATGAGATATGCCGTGCTTTGCGACCTTGAAAGCATCTACCTTATGAAAAACGATTACGAAAAGGCGTTTGACTGCTCGGGCGAAAAGCAAAAAGTACTGTCAACGATAAAATAAGATAAACAAAAAACGGATATTTGAAAGAATCACCTATATGGCTGCATGGATAACCCATCTGCGTGTGGCAGATCTGCTTATCGAAAAATACAAAATACCCTCCGAGCGCGATTTTGTCATCGGCAGTATCGCACCCGACAGCGGTATACCCGATCCGAACAGCAACGGATACATTCCGCCGCGTCGTCTGCTCCACCGCACAAGCGAGGACGGCAAAACGATATTCTACGGAGATTTTGCACGCGAGTACATCAAAAAAGACCTTGACGGCGATGCCCTTTCCTTTTTCGCAGGATATTACGCGCATCTCGCAACCGACGACGTCTGGGCAAGGAGAGTTTATCTGCCTACGCGAAGAAAGTATATAAAGCAGGTCGAAGAGTACGGCAACGCTTTCCGCGCACGGATAAAAAGATCGTGGGAGAATCTGGACAGGCTTTATCTGACGAAAAACGAAGTAAAGTCGCTCGATATACTTAAAAACACCGACAGCGCAGTCTTTTGCCACCTCGGCTACATTACCCCCGAAATGCTGAACAAAAAGCTTCGTGATATCCCCGCGTTTTACGACGATCTCACCATTCAATTTGACGAAGAATACGTCTTTTTGACAGAAAACGAGCTTGACGGCATTATCGGTTATTGCGTTGATCTGATAAGCGGCAGCGACGTTTTTGATATGTTTGAAAAAAAATAAAAAAGCAGAGTTTCCTCTGCTTTTTTATTTTACAGTTTGCATATTCACGAAAACTTTTCAGCGTAGAAATCGTGACATCCGATGGTAAACTTATAGTCGCAGTTATATACCGTCCATTTATTCTGTGCGATGGCCTCGTAAATAAAATAGAGAATGTCGCGGGACACTCTATAGCCCTCGAGGGTCATCTTGGCCGCGATAACGCTCTCCGGTGTAGGATCGCGGTATATGCGTCCGTTGGCGGTGGGCGTAAACTGCACGCCGTATTTATTATCGAACACAACGTCGTAGACGGTATCGGGAAAGCTCTCGCTGTCAACTCTGTTAAGCACCACGCTTCCGACAGCGAGCTTGCCCTTGAGTATCTCGCCTTCGCTCTCGCTCGATATGATTCGGGAAAGCCAGTAAAGATCCTCGGCATCGTAAAATTCATCGGCGGGGATTATATCGCTCGAATAGCAGCTTACGTATGCGGTATTGGTGTCGGCATCCCAGTCTATCTCGCTGTCAAAGAGAGCAGCCAATGCACGCAGCGGAAGATACTTTTCGCCATCTACCTCTATTGCCTTCGTGTAGATGTATCTCTCTTTTGATCTGATGTATTCGTCAAATATTTCGATGCTGTCATCGCTGCCGACCGAGCGCAGAAAATCGTCAGCCGACACGTAGGTGGTATTATTTATAAGCAGCTGTTCATCTTCGTAAAGGGCATTTCCGTTTATGTACAGCGACACACTTTCACTCGCGCCATAGATCGGCAGAGACAAAAACAAAACCGACAGCAAAATACACATTATTCTCTTCAAAACAAAAACCTCCTTGGTTCAAAGATCGCCTCAATGGACGATTTTATTATACCAGGAGGTTTTATTCAAATCAAGGAACAATGTTTTCCAGAAAAAACACTGTTATCTGTCGCTTCCGTTTGCAATACCGTAGGAGATATCGCTGTCGAAATCGAGCATGGTGGAGAGTATGTAGTTGGAAACGTACATTCCCTTAACGGTGAACGCATAGTTTTTGCCGTGCTTGACCATGAATCCGTTCTGGATATATGCGGGAAGATATTTTGCAAACATTCTCTCAAAGGAACAGCCGAAGATCTCGCGGAATTTATCGGTATTAAGTCCCTTGACCAGACGGAGCTGGAGCATTACGTATTCTGCCATTCTCTCGGAGGGCTTGACCTCATAATTTTCGCCGATGATGTCGAATGCATCGCCGTCGATGCTCTCCATGGCGTTCATGTAAAGATCGATATCGCGCTTAAAGGAGAAGCGGCTGCCGCCGAAATAGGAGTGTGCGGCCGGACCGAGTCCCAAGTATTCCTCGCAGTTCCAATATTTCAGATTATGCTTGCACTCGTAACCGGGGAGCGCGAAATTGGAGATCTCATACTGCTCGTATCCGTTTGCCTTAAGGATCTCGATCGCGCTGGAGTACATTTCAAATTCGGTATCCTCATCGGGAAGCTGGAGTGCGAATGCCTTTTCGCCGAAGGGGGTATTCTCTTCGATCTGGAGTCCGTAAAGCGAGATGTGCTCGGGGCGGAACTCGCAGACGGTCTCAACGGTCATTCTCAGCGATGCGAGGGTCTGCTCGGGAATGCCGTACATGATATCGACGTTGATGTTGTCAAACTTTGCAGCTCGAGCGTCGTCGAAGCAATCTTCGAAATCCTCGAAATCGTGGATTCTCGAGAGCGCCTTGAGCTCGTTGTTGGAACTCGACTGCATACCGATGGAAAGGCGGTTTACACCCTCCTTGCGATATGTCTTGAGAAGACCTTTATCGACCGTTGCGGGGTTTACCTCCATCGTGATCTCGGCATCGTCGGCAATGTCGAAATTGGTATAAAGGGAGTCGAAAATATCGAGCATGCACTTTTTAGGCAAAACGGAAGGCGTACCGCCGCCGATAAACACGGTATCTACGGTATACTTTTTCGCGCTTTCCGAGTAATCTTCCATTTGCAGACAGATGGACTCGGTATATCTCTTGCATTTCTTGCAATCTGTCACGGAATAGAAGTCGCAATATCCACATTTGTTTTTGCAAAAGGGCATGTGCAAATAAAGGCCAAGTGTCTTATCCATCTTTATTACCTCTTACTTAATTACTGTATTTTTGATTGATTAATTTTCGTCGAGCTTAAGAACAGCCATAAATGCATCGGGCGTTACCTCGACGGAACCGAGCTGACGCATCTTCTTTTTGCCCTCTTTCTGCTTTTCGAGCAGCTTCTTCTTTCTCGTAATGTCGCCGCCGTAGCACTTTGCCAAAACGTCCTTACGCAGCGCCTTGACAGTTTCACGCGCGATTACTCTTCCTCCGATGGCCGCCTGAACGGGCACCTCAAAGAGCTGGCGCGGGATATTATCCTTCAGCTTTTCGCAAATCTTACGAGCGCGTCCGTATGCCTTGGACTCGTGCACTATAAAGGAGAGCGCATCGACGGTGTCGCCGTTAAGGAGAATATCGAGCTTGACAAGCTTCGACGGGACGTATCCCTTCAGCTCGTAGTCGAGCGATGCGTATCCCTTTGTACGGCTCTTGAGTGCATCGAAAAAGTCGTATATGATCTCGTTTAAGGGAAGCTCGTAGTGCATCTCGACGCGCTTATCGTCGAGATATTTCATATCGAGATACACGCCGCGGCGTTCCTGGCAAAGATCCATAATTCCGCCGACGAATTCGACGGGAGTGATGATTGCCGCCTTGACTATCGGCTCGCGCGCTTCGTCGATCTCGTCGCCCGACGGGTAGTTTGTCGGGTTGTCGATATATACTACCTCGCCGCCGCGAACGACCAGCTCATATACAACGCTGGGGGCGGTGGTGATGATATCGAGATTAAACTCGCGCTCGATTCGCTCGGTGATGATCTCCATGTGCAGAAGTCCCAAAAAGCCCGTTCTGAAACCAAAGCCGAGCGCGGCCGACGTTTCGGGCTCAAAGGAGAGCGCTGCGTCGTTGAGCTGCAGCTTTTCGAGTGCCTCGCGCAGATCGCCGTATTTTGCGCCGTCGGCAGGGTAAATACCCGAATATACCATAGGAAGCGCCTTTTTAAAGCCGGGAAGCGGCTCGGGAGCGCCGTTTTCGGCGGTGGTGATGGTATCACCGACGCGGGTATCGGAAACGTCCTTTATCGAGGCTGTGATGTATCCAACGTCACCTGCCTGCAGAATATCGGTCTTTGTGAGTCCGAAGGGGGACATAACACCGACCTCGACAACGTCGAACTCGGCGCCCGTACTCATAAGTCGGATACGGTCTCCGCTTCTCAGCTGACCGTCAAAGACGCGCACGTTGATGACAACGCCGAGATATGCATCGTAATAGGAATCGAAAATAAGGCATTTGAGGGGGGCATTTTCATCGCCCTTGGGCGCGGGAATATCGGAAACGATATGCTCGAGCACCTGCTCGATATTGATGCCGTTTTTCGCCGAGATTGCGGGGCAATCCTCAGCGGGGATGCCGATTACGTCCTCGATCTCGCGTCTGGTTCCCTCAACATCGGAGGCGGCAAGATCTATCTTGTTGATAACGGGCACAACTTCAAGTCCCGCTTCAACGGCCAGGTATGCATTGGCAAGCGACTGCGCCTGAATACCCTGGGTGGAATCGACAACGAGCAGCGCGCCCTCGCAGGCATTGAGCGAACGGGAGACCTCGTAGTTGAAGTCAACGTGGCCGGGAGTGTCGATAAGATTGAGCAGATAGGTCTTCCCATCGGGTGCATCGTATTTCATGTGCACTGCGCGTGCCTTTATGGTTATTCCGCGCTCGCGCTCGAGATCCATATTATCGAGCAGCTGATCTTCCATGTCACGCTTGACGACCGCACGGGTAAGCTCCAATATGCGGTCGGCCAGGGTGGATTTACCGTGATCGATGTGTGCGATTATAGAAAAATTTCGTATTAATTCCTTACGGTCGGACATTTATACCTCAGTACAAAACAGAAAATTTCACTCAAAAAAGTGCATTATTATATTTATTATACATCTATATATACAATAAATCAATAATATTTACAAAAAATTTTATTTTGGAAGAATATACAAAAAAAGAGAGGTCTCAAAACCTCTCTTACGGGATCTTATTTTTTTTTGAAAATGGCAAACCAAGCTGCCGAAACAATAGCTAAAAGAATGATGAAAAAGGAGAAAATATCCGAGCTTTGGTAGGGTATCTGAGTCAGAATTCCTGCCGCCGCAACGGTCGAAACAAAAACATTCACAAAGCTCATCTCCTTTCGTTTTTACGTCTTTACGGTCATATTATATCATACTTTTTTAAAAAAATCAATAGTATTTTCACAATTTGTTTCAAAATACGGTACAACTTTTTAATTTATTCTCCGATAAAACTTTACATATTGCACAAAAATAAGCCAAAATCAGCAAAGAAAAACCGGCATCCGACAGGACACCGGTCTTGATTTTTTGTTGCATTTTCACCAAATTTGCTTATGCATTTTTGAATGCTTTTACCGCTTCTGCAGGATCCTCAGCGCCAAAAATCGCGCTGCCTGCAACAACAACGTCTACTCCCGCTTCAACAACGTCGGCAATGTTCGACATATTGATTCCGCCGTCGATCTCGATCTCGAAATCGAGCCCGTGACGCTCTCTCATCTCAACGAGTGCGCGTACGATATTGAGGCTTTCGGGCATAAATGCCTGTCCGCCAAAGCCGGGTTCAACAGACATAACGAGTACCATATCGACGTATTTGAGGAGTCCTTCAAGCACGAAAGCGGGCGTTTTGGGTTTTATCGAGATCGCGGGCTTGAGTCCTGCCTCGCGTATCTTTTCGATGACCGCCAGATGATCCTCACAGCTTTCATAGTGGAAGGTGATGATATCTGCTCCCGCCTTTTTGAAGGCATCGATGTATCTGATCGGATCGGTGATCATCAGATGAGTATCGAAAACCATCTTCGAAGAATCGCGTACCGATGATATAACACAAGGTCCGAAGGAAATGTTCGGCACGAAAATACCGTCCATTACGTCGAGATGTATATACTCGCATCCTGCCGCTTCAACCTTGGCAAGTTCTTCACCGAGCTTTGAAAAATCGCAGGCAAGCACCGACGGTGACAGTTTAATCATAACTTTTTCTCCTTTTTTGTGTCGGACTGTATTTGAAAATCATCGCATACCGACCGATTTGATTGTTTTGCTGTGACAATTTTCACGCGGGATCATATTATATAAATGCAGCTGAAAATCCGCGGTAAATGCATCGGGCACGGACGTTCAAAGAAAAGGAAAGTGACCATTTTGCCCATGTATTTACCGCTTATTTTTAAATTTTATACACCGTTGCAACGGCGTGTGCGGCGATCGCCTCGCACGATCCGGTAAAGCCAAGCCCTTCTTCTGTGGTAGCCTTTACGTTGACGCGGTCGCAACCGACACCGAACGCCTCGGCGAGATTTTTCGCCATCTGCTCCTTATAGGAAGCAAGCTTCGGCTTTTGCGCTATGACGGTGGCATCGATATTGCCCACCGCGTACCCCTTTTCGGCGATCCTTTTCATCACCTCGGCGGCAAGCGCAAGGCTGTCGGCGCCGAGATATGCATCATCGGTATCGGGAAAGAGCTTGCCGATATCGCCCAGGGCGAGTGCGCCCAAAAGGGCGTCCATCACAGCGTGAGTCAGCACGTCGGCGTCCGAATGTCCGTCGAGCCCGAGCGGATAGTCAATGTCTACTCCGCCCAAGATCAGCTTTCGGCCTTCTTTTAACCGATGCACATCGTATCCGTGGCCAACACGAAAGTCTTGCATTATTTCTTCCCTCCGTTTTCGGCCTTTTCTCTTGCCTTTCTGTCACGGCGAAGTCTTAAGATCGCTTCGGCGACATATAGGTCGTCATAGGTAGTCAGCTTGATGTTTTCGTTTGTGCAATCGACGAGCTTTACTTTAAAGCCCAAATTCTCTGCAAGCATGCAATCGTCGGTGACTGCATCGCCGTTCTTTTTGGCAATATACGCCGCCGCACGGTAAATATTCGCCTTGAAGACCTGCGGTGTCTGCGCGTGCCAAAGGACAGAGCGATCGACCGTTTCGGCAATAAATCCGTTCTTGTCGGCGCGTTTTATCGTGTCGCTGGCGTGCTTTGCTGCGGTGGCCGCGCCGTATCTGTATGCCGCCGAAAAGACCTTTTTTATCATTTCGGGACTTACAAGACAGCGCGCGCCATCGTGTATGGCAACGTATTCGCATTTTTTCGATACAGCCTTGAAGCCGTTTAAAACAGAATCCTGGCGAGTTTCGCCGCCCGCGACGACAGCGCGGATCTTTTTGAGATCATAACGCTTGATAAAGCCGTTATAATGAACGATCTCCTCTTTCCGCGCAACAACGACGATCTCGTTTACAAAGGTGCACGAGTCAAACTGCTTTATTGTACGCACGATGACCGGCAGTTTCTCGATCTCGGCGAGCTGCTTTGTTGTTGAAAGCTCCTCGCCCATTCTCGCTCCCTTGCCTGCGGCAACGACGATAACCGAATTAAAGCGTTTTTCCATCTCGTATTCAGTTTTGGAAAAAGCGGACAAAATGCCTGAAAGCTTGTTTGCAAAAGAATTCATTTCGTTTGATTATTTGTTGTAGTAGTAGCCTATATCAAAGGCCTTGTTGTTACGCTCGATAAGGTGAGCGCGCGATGCGGGAATGCCTGCAGACATATGCGCAAGGAATTCGTCGCGTCCGAAAAGACCGGTCTCGGCGATGATCTTGCCAAGCATGATAACATTTGCCGATCCCTCGATGCCGTTTTCTGCGGCAAGTCCGGTAGCGGGGATATAGTATGCCTTGATATCGTCGCGCTCGCACTCGCGGGATACGAGAGTGGAGTCGATAAACACCTCGCCGCCGGGAGCGACTGCATTGATAAACTTATCAAAGGAGGGCAGATTGAATACCACAAGGCAGTCGGGACGGTTTACGATGGGCGAGCCGATCTCCTCATCGGAGATGATAACCGAGCAGTTCGAGGTACCGCCGCGGGATTCGGGTCCGTAGGAAGGAAGCCAGGTTACGTTTTTATCAAGATCCATGCCGAGTGCGGCGATCTGCTTTGCGGCAAACAGGATACCCTGTCCGCCAAAGCCTGCTAAAAGAAGACTCTTTGTCATTTTGCTTCTTCCTCCTTTGCATCGATGTCCTTATAAACTCCGAGGGGATAAACGGGCATCATATCGGTATCAACCCACTTGAGTGCCTCTTCGGGAGTCATACCCCACTGAGTGGGACAGGTGGAAAGAACCTCAACGATGGAAAAGCCTTTCTTGTCGATCTGATTCTGGAACGCCTTTTTGATGGCACGCTTTGCGGCCTTGACGTTTTTGGGATTATTGACCGCAACACGCTCTGCATATGCAAGTCCGTCAAGAGTGGAAAGCATTTCGCAAACGTGAACGGGTGTACCTTGGATCTCTCTCTTACGTCCGTAAGGAGAGGTGGTGGTTACCTGACCGAGCAGAGTGGTGGGCGCCATCTGACCGCCGGTCATACCGTAGATAGCATTGTTGATGAAGATTATGGTTACATTTTCGCCGCGGGCAGCTATATGTACCGTCTCAGTAGTACCGATTGCTGCAAGGTCGCCGTCGCCCTGATAGGTAAAGACGATGTTGTCGGGATGTGATCTCTTGACACCGGTTGCAACGGCCGGAGCGCGTCCGTGTGCGGCCTGGATCATATCGCACTCAAAGAAGTTATATGCAAATACAGAGCATCCGACGGGTGC
>JAFXHW010000142.1 GCA_017533545.1 Clostridia bacterium | reverse complement strand
GCCGTCTGCTTTCGAAAGCATCGGAAAAGCGTAGTTGCATATCGAATAGGTGAGTATTCCCGAGAATATGGTGAAAGCCGCAAGGCCGTAGTCGAATATTGTGACGGCACCGTCGATTTTTGTAAATGGTTCAAAATACAGTCCGCAGAGTACCGATATCGGCGTAAGCCACGAGCCGAGCATAATGGGGGGTGCCATTTTAAGTGCGCTCTTTAAATGCTCCGATCTCCAATCGATCCTCGGTCGGTATCTGAATCCCGACGACGTAAGAGGAATAGCAAGAGTAACAAGCTGTAAAAACCATGATACGAGATAGGCAACAGCAAGTCCGTATATGCCCTTTTCGCCGAGATGGCTGTCAATAAAGAGCAGATAGATTATTACACCGGCGTTTGATATCGCGCTGACCATCGCAGGGAGCAAGAAGCGTCCCTTCGACTGCATCACGCCCACAAGAGTGAAGGTAGAACCGGTGAAAATTATCATCGGGAACATGATGCGCAGCAGCTTCGCGGCAAGTATCTTAACCTCCCCTTGGAGTGCGGGAGCCATCAGATTGATGATTCCGTCGGCACACAGTATGCCGATTACAGAGAGCAGTGATGCGGCGAGCAGAATGAAATTCAAAAAGGTGTTTGCGAACGAATCATTTTCGCCGTCATCGCTTTTTATGCTGTTGTAAACGGGGATAAAGCAGCCGAGAATTGCAGCGCCGAAGGCCAGATCGAAGAGGGTGAGCGGAATGTGCGACGCCTCCGAAAAAGCCTGCGCCTCAATACCGATGTCATACTTGCGCGCCATGACCATCGAGCGCACCATGCCGAGAGCCTTTGACAGCACGGTAGCTCCCATCATCAGCGCTACTGTGATGATCGGACTTTTTTTGTTTTTCGTCAAGGGAAAACTCCTTTTGGAAATTTTACTACTTTATTTGCCCAGCATGTCGGGGCGATTTTTTTCGGTGAGCCTTAATGCCGCATCAAAGCGCCATTTTTTGATCTTTGCATGATCGCCGCAAGTCAGTACCTCGGGTACGCGCAGACCGCGGTATTCGACCGGACGGGTGTACTGCGGATATTCGAGCATGCCGCAGGCAACGCTCTCCTCCTCATGGCAGGATGCGTCGGCCAGTACACCGTCGATGAGGCGGGAAACGCTGTCGATAAGGATGCAGGCAGGCAGTTCTCCTCCGGTGAGTATGTAGTCTCCGATCGAAATCTCTTCGTCGGCGCATATCTCAACAGCACGGCGGTCGATACCCTCATAGTGTCCGCAGATTATAACGAGCGCGTCGTATTCTGACAGCTCTTTTGCCTTTTTTTGAGTTAGAAGCTGACCTTGAGGTGACATGACTATTGTGCGAACCTTTTTGCCTTTGAGGTCTGCCATTGCCTTCTCGTGGCATTCGACGATCGGATCGACACGCATAAGCATGCCCATTCCTCCGCCATAGGGAGTGTCATCCACGCGGCGGTGCTTGTCGTTTGAAAAATCGCGTATATCGTGGGTGCGAAGCTCTATAAGTCCCGCTTCGCGCGCACGTCCGATGATGCTTTCGTTCAGTATCGAATCGACCATCATCGGGAAAAGCGTCAGAACGTCAAAAATCATTATGCTTTTTCCGCCTCGCTGAAAATGCCCGGGATAGGGGTAATGAAAATACCCTTTTCGGGATCGATCTTTTTAACAAACTCATCAACTGCGGGCATCATGGCTTCGTTGCCGTCGACAGTGTCAATAACGTATATATTGCTGGCACCTCGGTTTATGACCTCGCGGAGTTTGCCATAGACTTGTCCGCTGTCAGCGTCGATAACGTCGAGACCGATGAGATCGGCGATAAAATGGCTGCCTTCTTCGAGAGGCAGATCATTACGATCGGCATAAACCACATGATTTTTATATAAAAGTGCATCGTCGATCGAGTTGATGCCCTCGAATTTGACCAATCCCATGCCTTTGTGAACAGATGCGACAATGACCTTCATCTCGATCATTTTGCCTTCTCTGTTTTTGACATACATACGGCGGAGCGAAGCTAATACCTTCGGTGTGTCACACCACGATTCTATACGCACGTATCCGTTGACACCGTGCGAATTAACAATCTTACCCGCTTCAAGATATTTTTCCATACAGTAAAAACCTCAGTTAAAGCAGAAAAATCCAACTTTTTTAATGTAAAGAGTTATTCTCTGCATATTTCAGTATTATTATACTTTTAAATGCCTTTTAATTCATTAATTTTGTGTAAATATTTTGATATATCCACAAAATGACTTTACAAAACAAGAAATATGATATATAATAATTGATTGAATTGGCATCAAATTATTTTGTAATTTGTTTAAATTTATTATAATTATAAGAAAGTGGTGTAACTATGTCAAATCCCGTAATTTTCCCCGTTTATCAAAAAATCAAGGAAAACATCGCCAAGGTTATCGTAGGTAAAGAGGACGTTGTAGACCTTCTTATGATCTCCCTCTTTGCAGGCGGTCATATGCTTTTGGAAGACGTTCCCGGAACCGGTAAAACAAAGCTTATCAAGACTCTTGCTGCTTCTGTTGACTGTTCCTGCAAGCGTATCCAGTTCACTCCTGACCTTCTCCCCTCCGATATCACCGGTATCAACTACTTCAACATGAAGAAGACCGAGTTCGAATTCGTTCCCGGACCTATCTTCTCCAACATCGTTCTCGCAGACGAAATCAACCGTGCAACTCCTAAGACTCAGTCCGGTCTTCTTGAGTGTATGGAAGAGCATCAGACAACTATCGACGGTAAGACCTACGTTCTTAACGCTCCTTTCTTCGTAGTTGCAACTCAGAACCCTGTAGAAAACATGGGTGTATATCCTCTTCCTGAAGCACAGCTCGACCGTTTCCTTATCAAGACTGCAATGCAGTACCCCACTCATGAAGAAGCTGTTGACATTCTCGACCGTTTCAATGTTTCCGACCCGCTTGATACTCTTCAGCCCGTTGTTACCAAGGACGAGATCATCGAGTGCCAGAAGGCTCTTGCCAACATCTACGTTCACCGCGATGTTATGGCATACTGCATTTCCATCGTTGAAGCATCCCGTAACGCTGATAACGTAATCCTCGGCGTATCTCCTCGTGGCGCTATCAACCTTATGAAGGTTGCTAAGGGCTTCGCAGCTATCAGCGACCGTGACTATGTAACTCCCGATGACGTTAAGAAGGCTGCTATTCCTTCGCTTTCTCACCGTCTTGTTCTCTCTTCTTCTGCTAAGATTAAGAAGGATGCCGATAAGAATATCGTTGCTGATATTCTCCAGCAGGTTGCTGCTCCCACAGAATCGGTACTCGGTTGGTCGGGTAAATAATTTTTCATACACGCCAACTCAGAACAACATTAGTTCGATAAAATCGGACAGTACGGAGCTGAAATAATATAATGAGAAACGTTGTCAAATTCTTATACGAGAACTGGGCAAAGGTTGTCGTTGTATTTACCATTCTTCTGCTGCTTGCCGGCGTTGTCTACATATTGTATAAAATACGTGACAAGATGATGGAGCGCGTTGTCTACAAGCGTGTCTTCTCAGATGTTGGTGCATATGAAGGAGAAACGGTTACTCTTATTGAAACCGTATACAACCCTACCGCTTTCCCGTTGTTCTTCGTAAATATTGAAGGTTATATGTATAACGGCATACCGTTGGAGAAATACGAGGTCGACCCGACAAAGGCGATGCAGTATTACCTCAGCCGCTATCATTTGATGCCGTTTATGCAGGTTCGACGCAAGTATACAGTAAGATGCGTAAAGCGCGGTTACTACACACTTGAAAATGTCGACATTTACTACAACAAGAAAAAGCGCTACATTGAATCTCCCGCAGAGGTTTATGTATATCCGAAGATCATTCCGTTGACCGACCCCACACAGCCTACGTCCGACAGACAGGGCGACAGCTACACTCGCCGTTGGCTCATTCAGGACCCCTTCTCCTTGTCGGGTGTTCGTGAATACCGCTTCGGTGACTCGTTCAATCAGATCAACTTCAAGGCGACCGCTCGAAGCGGCTCGTTGAATATCGATGCATTCAAGGTCAACAACCGTGACTATTGCTCTGCACGCGTATTCATGGTTTATCTGAACTTCCAGACAGACCCCGAAGTCCCCATGACTACAAGCTCTTACGAACGCATGATGGAACTTGGTCTTTCCTATGCATCTGCGATCGTACGCGATGCCGCATATAACGGCTATCGCTGCGGATTTGCCGCAAACTGCGCTACGGTTACCGGTGACGATAATATTCGTTTCCCGATCGCCGCAGGCGTAAACCATCTTGAGGAGATCCTCAAGGAAATGGCAAAGGTCCGCCATAATGTCGGTATCTCCTTCGCAAGTATGCTTGAATATGATATCGCCAACGGCATGGCTGATAATGAAGTATTCATTATTACTCCTGCCGTAAACGAAGAGCTCGACGATAAGATCTCCCAGCTTCGCCGCTTCAATAACTTCGTAAACGTCTTCCGTCTTGAGGACGAGGACAGACGTCGTATCGAAGAAGAAGAGCGCGAGATGGAGCTTAACCGTATCGAGCAGGAAAGACTTGAAAAAGAGAAATCCAAGCTCACTAAAGAACAGATTGCGCTTCAGAAGATTCTCGAACAGCAGAAAGAGATCGAGGAGCAGAACGAAAGAGCACGTGCCGAGTACGAGGCCGCGCAGCGTGAGCGTGAGAAGGAAGAGCGTCTTGCCCGCCAGAGAGAGCGTACTGCTCATCTCCGCGCACGTCAGCAGGCTATGGAAGAGCTCAACCGTCAGAATAACGATTCCCAGGGAGGTAACTGATAATGGCAGCATACAGGAAGCCCGAAAAAGCACCTCCGAAGCTTACAAAGCACGGTTGGGAAGTTAATAGAATAATCTTTACTCTCGTATCTTTTGTTTTAACTGTTGCATCTGTTACCGGCTGGGCCATCTGCAGACACTACTATAAGGGCATTAATCCTGAGTACCCCAATCAGGCGCTCAGATATCCTTACCAGCTCGTCTGCATTATCATGGCGCTTTGCGTAGTAGCGTTCGTACTCTCGCTTCGCAAGCTTGTTCCCGAGCATGTAAAGGGAATTATCTGGAGATTCTTCAAGCGCATCTTCATGATCTGCATTGGTAATCCCCTTAAGAAGTTTGCAGCCTTCCTTCGCCGTATATTCGGTCTTCCCGAATACAGCGACGGCAGCGGCGACGAACATGGATTCATCTTCAATCTTGACGGACTCAATCTGTTCCGCAAGTTCCAGAGCGTTACAAACCAGCTTCGCTGGCGCGACCTTCAGTCCAATGCCGAAAAGATCCGTTTCCTCTTTATCAAATTTGTTGTAAAGATGATTAAGAGCGGTTACAGACATCAGTCGTTCATTACTGTTGAGGAAATGCAGGCCAATCTCAGATTGACCGGCGATCCTGCAAGACTTTTCACTGTTTACACCGGCGCACGTTACAGCGGTGGCAGATACCCTGTAAGTGACGAAGATGTTGAAATGGCCGAAAAGCTCGTCAAAAAGAAATAATGAAAAAATCGCCGTATTTTTACGGCGATTTTTTTGCGCTCTCATGTGATAATTCATTTGACAAAGTTTGAATTTTGTGGTATCTTATAATACAGCGTTCAAAACAAAATGGAGATAAAAATGAACAGAAAAGAAATATCCGAAATCCGCCGCCGATTCCGCGCCGATAAGAGCAATATAACCCGTATTTGCGGCTGTTTTGTAAACAGCACGAAGGAGATCGTTTCAAAATTTTCCGAAACTCTTCTCTTGATGCCCGAGGAACTTGCCGAAAAGTATCTGTCCATCTTCCGCCGCACGCTGTCGGGACGTCTTGGCAGAAATCTTATAGATATCGAATTTACCACCTCGCAGGTGAGTGACGGAGATGAGCATAAGCTGCTCATGTCGCTGCGCGAAAGCGAGCTTGATAACGGTGATATAACCGATGCCTTTTTTAAAAAGGTGATTGACAGTCTTGTAATAGAGGGCAGCTATCTTATATTACTTATGACCGACACCTATGATGTGCCGAGAAAATCGAGCGACGGAGGAAATCTCGAGGATTCGCAGTCGCAGTTTAAATATATCCTCTGTTCCGTCTGCCCTGTGCATTTAACAAAGTCCGCTCTCGGATATTGCGCCGAGAATTCGAGCTTCCATTCGACGGGTGTTGACCAGATAGTCGGCGCCCCCTCGCTTGGATTCATGTTCCCCTCCTTCGACGACCGCGCAACCAATATTTACGGTGCGATGTACTATACTGCCGATGTATCGAGCGGACATAGCGAGTTTACCGATGCAATATTCAATACCGACAATATGCCCATGCCCGCCGAAGCGCAAAAGGATACCTTCCAATCGATTATAGCTGAATCGCTCAAGGAAGAGTGCAGCTACGAGATCGTTCAGAACGTGCGCACCATGCTTTGCGATATGATCACCGAGCACGACGCTGATAAGACCGAAACCGAGCCCCTCGTTATATCGAAAAACGAGGTCAAATCGGTGCTCGAATCGAGTGGGGTCAGCGCACCGAAGGTAGAGGCGTTTGCCGCAAAATACGATGAAGAGTTTGGTGTTTCAAGCGGACTGAGAGTACATAATATCGTAGATAAAGCGCTCAAGATTGAAACTCCGGACGTTGTGATCAAGGTCAATCCCGAAAGAGCCGATCTCGTTGAAACGAGAGTAATCGACGGAGTGAAATACATCATGATCCGCGCCGACAGCGGAGTTGAGGTAAACGGACTTAACGTCGAGATAAATGAATAATATAGAAAAGCTGTTGCCATATGCAACAGCTTTTTTGTTTAATTAATTCTCACATACCCGCATTGCTCGATTAGCTGCTGACCTTCGTCTGACAGTATCCAATCGATCAGTATCGGTATATTCGGATTGTCGTTGTCACTTCGGTAGATGGCATAAAACTCGGCGATTATCGGGTAGGTTCGGTTTTGAATGTTCTCGGCCGACGGATATACACCGTTGAGCGAGAGCATTTTTACGCTGTCGTTTGCTACAATGCCGTCCATGTAGTAACGGAAAGAAAAGCCAATCGATGCACCGAACAGTGCAAGGGGCGATTTCGGCGCGATGGCCGTATTTTTCATGAATTTATCCATGGCAGATTGGCTGCCGCTTCCTTTAAGGCGCGTCACAGGGTTTATAATGCGATCTGCGCCCCCTACATCCTTCCAGTTGGTTATTCCTCCGCTGTAAATTGATCTTATCTGAGCGGTTGTGAGCGCGTCTACGGGGTTGTTTTGGGAAACGAAGAAGACAAAGGCCTCAAGTCCGACGGGAACGTATACAAGGTCCGCACCCACACTTTCCGCGTATTCGATCTGTTCTTGTGACGGTGAAGCGCAAAACAGAATGTCGGTCACGCCGTCGGCAATGGCTTTGTAACCGCGGACTGTGTTTTTGTACTGCATCTTACTGTCGGCAGCAAAATTTTCACCGTAGTAGTTGTCATCCGAAAAGCTTCCGCCCTCATACATTACGCTCCCTTCTGGATAGACGTTGTGAACGATAGAGGCATAAACCGGGACGAGCGCTGCGGCACCGTCGAGAACGGGCAGATCGTCGGCAAGTTTCAACGAAGAGTCGATTTTGGCAAGATCCGAACCTTCTTCGTGCGGCAGATAGAGCGATACGTCAATCTGCTTTGCCTGATCTGTTCCGCTGAAATTGTTCGAAAGACGGCGCGTCAAGAGAAAATACATCGAAACATTAAAAGATGCAAAAAGAAGCACGATCGCAAGGAGTATAGATAATTGTCCTATGAGCTTTTTTTTCATGTCACCACAGCTCCTTTGCAATGAAATATATTATCGAGCAGTGGTTGTATGCATATGCAGCATAGACAAAATGTGCAATGGTGAGAGCTATGCATATCGCAAAAACGGCAATGAGCAAAGTGAGAAATGTTTTGCTTTTCATGGTGTAATCCTCACATAAATATTACCGCGGTTGCGAGAATTGCAATAAATCCAACGATAACGGCAATGATAAATCCCAATATAACCGATGACACGATAAGTAGGATCTTTCGGGTCTTGATTTGCTCGGGAGTATATGTATCAGGTTCTGTTTTGTTCTTCTTTTTCGCGATTATAAATGCGGCAAGCGAGCAAATAAAAAATACAAGGGAAGCTATTGGAGTTAATCCAAATAATGCACTTAAAATGTAGGACGTCATATTACTTCTTCTCCGTTTTCTTCTTGATTTTTGGTTTTGTTATATCGTAGCTTGCGTTTATCAAAAGCTTTACCGTTTCGTCGGCCGCCTTTTCGAGCAGGATAGATACCCAATGCTTTTTGCTCATGTGGTAGGCAGGGAATACTCCGTCCTTTTCGGTAAAATATCCGAACATATCAAACGGGAGTTTTACGTTTAAAACGTCGGCACGCTCGCTGTTACAAAGCCCGAGCTTTCCCTTTGATATATACATCACTATGCCGAACCATTTTCTGTTCGCTGGGAAGAAATGCAGGGATGGATGATTATACCCAGGGTAGGCGAAACATTAACTTGGGGATTGTTTGATTCCGCGAGCCGCAAACGAACCGAATACGCTGTACTGGATGTTGTTGGAAAGGCAGAGGTCCATGGCATTGAAGGCGAGGAGCTGATCGCAACACAATACAATTCCGAAAACTATTATCGCACCGGTTCCATTGACAAGATCGAGCGACGTTTCGTAGCCCAACTGACTGACACGCACACCCGTTATCTGGCGGAAAGTCACATGGAGAATGGCGTGCGCAAATGCTATACGTTTCTGGATGGAGACGCATTTCTGAACAACTGGGGATTTGGCAAAGAGAATTGCGGAAATGAAGTTGACCTGCGGTGCAAAGGCCTGCTGACACGCAATGGCAATGTGATCACCGGCACCACTCCCAATGAGATTGTGGATGTTGTCGGACGATACAACGTAACCATGGCAGGCAAAACCTACGATACCATTTGTGTTATGGATATCAACTGCTTCAATGATGCGGTTGCTTCGGAGCAATATGTCGATCGAAACGGCCGTACGGTTCTTTGGCGCCGCTTCAATCGCAACGATTGGGCCGTGGATCACTTCGGTGGTAAGCCATGGAGCGAGAAATTCCCCGACAATGACCGCATCAGCATCAACGGAGAAACCTATGTCCATTGGTACGACTGTATCTCGGATTACATTCTGTAATCTTTCTGCAACTGTAAAAACCAATTTTTACTAAATTCAGGGGATTCGACAGTATTCCACGATCGAATCCCCTTATTTTTCACAAAACCTATCCGGGATACTTCAACCCCAATTCCGCCGGCTGGAAACGGGGACATACATTTTCCGATGAGGTGATCACAGAAGCCGCCAGCAGGGTGCCGATCTCCACGGCCTCCGCCAGAGTCTTTCCATAGGTAAGCCCACTGACCACACCTGCACAG
>JAFXHW010000141.1 GCA_017533545.1 Clostridia bacterium | reverse complement strand
GATCGTCACAGACGGAAAAATACCGATCTTCTAAACTGCACGATGATTGACTTTTGGCACATTTTGTTATATAATTATGCTAACAAATTATCCACGGAGGTCAAAAATGGCAGGAATAGAGAATTTCGGAACGATAGTCCTTGAGGCGCGCCGCCGCGCAGGAATGACTCAGGAAACATTCGCAGGCAAGCTCGGCATCACTCCGCAGGCGGTTTCAAAATGGGAGAACGGACTCGGCTACCCCGATGTCACGCTTTTTCCAGAGATCGCGGAGGTGCTGGGTATACCGATCGAGAGCCTTTTCGGCGTTGAGAGCGATCAGGGCAAAGCGATGCCCTTCCCGCCGAAAAAGGACGGGCTGAATTACATATTTTCACACGGAGGCCGCGCCTGTTATTCCTCAAAATCCCCCGAGCGGATAGATAAGGACAAGCCGATCGTCTATTTCACCGACGGAAGCCGTGCCGATTGTGAGCACGGTAGCGCCGTCAATCTCGGCGCGGGTGAGATAAGATTTTACGAAGCCGAGGAAGCCGACGAGGTTTATGTTGGCGGCAAGACCGAGATTGCTCTTGACCTTGCCGACTTTTCATCGGTTACCGCAAGGCTTTCGATGTTTTGCGAGTTTTGCATAAAGCATTCCGAGAACGGAAAGGGCAGGCTCGAGGCGAGCGGCAATCCGAGATTTGTTTCAAGATTGAACGCGGCGGTAGTAGGTGATACGCTTGAAATTTCGTTCAAGAAATCCGATTCCGAAAGCGGCAGCCGTTCGAGAAATTCGCTTACCGTTTATCTTCCCGCAGAGAGGGGAAGCGTGTTTAAGATTTCTGTCGGCGGTTCGGCAAATTGCAAAATAGAGCCGGGCTGCGGTATTCTCGAAATTTCGATTTCGGGAAGCGGCAACGTCACTGCATCCGACTGCAACCGAATGGATTGCAGGATAATGGGCAGCGGCTCCGTCAAAGTAGGAGAGGTGGCATTCGGGTCCAATATTTCAATCAGCGGTTCGGGTAACATTCAAGCGGATCTGCTTTGTGCTCCTCTGATAAATATTGCGGGCAGCGGAAGTGTTCGTGCAAGTGAGGTAAAGGGTGACGAGATGAACGTCGGCATTGCCGGTTCGGGCGACGTTGAATGCGGCGGCGAAGTCGATACTTTGAAGCTCAAAGTGAACGGCTCGGGCGAATTCGATGCCCCGAAGCTCACAGTCGGCGAGGCGCATATTACGGTAGCGGGCAACGGCGATATAGTAATCGGAAGGATCAAACGCGCGTCGTATGAAACGCTTGGCAAGAATACGACACTCAAAGTCCTCGCGAGAGGGGAATAGTTGAGGTAATAGGTAAAAAGTAAGGAAAATTGAATTATATATACAAGCACCGTGCGGTGAAAATACGCACGGTGTTTTGTTATGTTGGAATGAAAAATTGATTCACAAGCACATTTCGCTCAAAAAATGTGCAAATAGTGAGAATATTCGCTCAAAAAATGTGCAAAATTCAAATAAATACGCTCAAAAAATGTGAAGAGGGAGTTGACAATTCGCTCTGAAAGATGTATAATAAAAGCATATTGATAGTTAGTAGCGGAGGTAGCAATGTATTTAAAGAGAAAGATAGATGATTATCTGTCCGGATGGAAATCGGATCTCGATAGAAAACCCTTGATTGTAAAGGGGTGTCGACAGATCGGAAAAACGGAGTCGGTTTTACATTTTGCGCAACAGAACTATGAAAGCGTTGTAGAGATAAATTTTGTCAGGGATGAGAAGTATAAAAAAATCATAGTTGACGGTTACGATGTTGACAGCATTATAAAGAATATTTCAAGAATCGATCCGAGTAAACGGTTTATTCCGGGAAAGACATTGATGTTTTTTGATGAG
>JAFXHW010000140.1 GCA_017533545.1 Clostridia bacterium | reverse complement strand
TTGCCATTGAGCGAAAGCGATCCTAAAAGCTGTTTTTCAGCCTTTTTAAGGTATAAAGTGCCATATCCCACCCCACCGATATCCTCAGCGCATACTCTTGCCGAAATACGTCTGTAATAACCGGGCACGCGGAATGCGTTGCGGGGCAGATAGTAGTAAAAGGTCCTGCCGAGATCCTCGATATCAGCAACAAGCTGCTCGCCTTTTGCATTGAAAATTGCATATTCTTCGACGGGCGTGGTATCTTCAAGAGGAAGATCAAATATCACCGTCACAGTCTGACTGCGGGTATGTCCGTTTGGATTGAAAACGACTGCCGCGGCAATCGCGTCGGGAGTTTTGGCGGTATTTATATTCGAAACGATGAAATCGAGTGCGCTGTCGCGTACGCTTTCTGCCATCGCGGTACTCTTTTCAAATCGGCTCATGCACTCGCGGTGAACGTCATCGATCGAGCAGCCGCAAATGCTGTCGTGAGCATGATTTTTGAGCATCTCTTTCCACGAATAATTGATAAGATCGTATCTGTATTTATCGCCGTAAAGGGAGGCAATTACCGATAACGGTTCGGTCTGCTTTTCAAGCGTGAGCTGATTTTTATGGTTGGCCTGCTTCATATAAATTCGGGCCGATGCGGTGTTGACCAAAGTGAAATAGCCGTTGGTATTCTGTCCGTAAAGCTCGCCGGAAATCTTGGGGAAATCGACCGAATACTTACGGATGGAGTCCATGTAGTTGTAAAAATTCGAGTGGACGATATCGATATCGTCAAAGTCGCCTTTTATGCTCTCGATAACGTCGCCGACATTATGCTGAACGGGCTGATGGTCGCATCCGTTCATGCCGAGCAGGTGGGGAGTTCCCGATACCGCGTCGGTATCTGCTATGAGCTTCTTCATAAACTCAACGGCTTTGTCGTGATCGGCGGGGATCTCGTTTGCATTGTGATACCAATGGGCGAAAAGCACCGCCATTATCGACGATCCATCGGGAGAGGACCAATTAAATTCGCTGCCCAGGCTCTGCTCTTCGGTAACGGTGTTGTTGTATCCGACGGGCACCATGCCGCGTCCGAAGGCACAGTTGTCGATGCCGAAGGAGCGTACGATCTGAGGTGCTTGCGAAATATTGCCGAACGAGTCGGGGAAATAGCCTATCATTGTCGGCTCGCCGTATTTTCTGCATTCGCGAAGACCGATGAGCATATTACGTACATTCGATTCCGACGAGATGAGATACTCGTCCTGAAGCACGTACCACGGTCCTATGAAGATTTTCTTTTCCTCTATATATTTGCAGATCTTTTCTCTCATCTGCGGACGGATCTCAAGATAATCCTCGATGGGCACAACCTGGCCGTCGAAATGGAAGCTCTTGAAATTGGGGTTTCGGTCAAGCGTTTCGAGCATATCGTCGATAAGCTCGACGAGCTTTGCTCTGTGCTTTTCAAAGGGCATATACCACTCTCTGTCCCAGTGGGTGTGGCTGATTATATGCATCGTTTTTTTATCTTTCATGATCTCGTTTGCCGCCGAAAAAAGCAAAATCGGCATCGGCGGCAGCCCTTTCATAGTATTCGCTCTGTTACAGTAAATTTTATCACCAAAGTTTAAAAATGTCAATATTTTTCACATTTTGAGCCCTGTTTTGAGCAGTAAAAACAGGGCAAAATGAATCATGTTAATTTGCGACAAATTCACATTATGCGTTTTTAACACAATGCACAAATTTTTTCGCATATTTATGTGAAATTTCGTCGCCGTTTTTGGCGCGAAAATCGGTTATTTTTCTTTATCCGTATTGATTTTTCTTCTTATATATGATATAATCAAACCGATTATGGGTCGGTGTATTCTTCCGACTTGTAACTTAAAAGAGTCGAAAAAACAAAACACAATAAAAACTGATAACAAAAGGATCGTTGCTATGAACAAAATCACCATTATCGGAGCCGGCTCTGTCGGTTCGACAATTGCGTATGCCCTCACCATCACCGGAATCGCCTCCAACATCGTCATGATCGATATCAACGGCAACAAGGCGCTTGGCGAAGCACTTGACATACGTCAGGGCACTCCCTTCTGCCACCCCTGCTCCGTTTATGCGGGAGGATACCCCGAAGCGGAAAATTCCGATATCGTTATCATCACCTCCGGCGTTGCAAGAAAGCCCGGCCAGTCCCGTCTTGATCTTGCGCAGATCAACGTCAACATCATGAAGGATATCATCCCTCAGATCACAAAGTACGCTCCCAACGCTATCTACATAATCGTTTCCAACCCCGTTGACATTCTCACATACGTATTCAACAAGTGCTCTGATATCCCGCAGGAAAGAATCATCGGTTCGGGTACAATTCTTGATACCTCCCGCCTGCGCGCAAGACTTTCCGAATACTACAACGTCAACCAGAAAAACGTTCACGCCTACGTTCTCGGTGAGCACGGCGACTCTTCTTTCATTCCGTGGTCACTTGCCAATATCTCCAACGTCCCGCTTGCCGACTATGCAAGCTCGGTAAAAGCACTGCACGAGGATGCTCTCGGAATGGATTCGCCCGACATCTTCCCCAAGCTCGACTACGCTGACATCGAAAACTATGTAAGAAAATCGGGCGCACGCGTTATCGCACGCAAGGGCGCTACCTTCTATGCAGTTGCCATCTCGGTATGCCACATCTGCAAGTGCCTCTTTTCCGGTATCGACACCACCCTCACCGTTTCGACCATGGTCAACGGCGAGTACGGCATCAACGATGTATGCCTCAGCCTTCTCAACGTAGTTGGCGACGAGGGCGCACACTCCAAGGTTCTTCTCCCGCTTACCGACGTCGAGATTGCACAGCTCCGTCACAGCGCAGAAAGCCTCCGCTCGGTTATCGACAACATCGAAATATAAAATAATTTAAAATAATATACAACATAAACACGAAAGGTGACAAACATCATGGAATTCCGTTTAGAACACGATTCGATGGGCGAGGTTAAAGTTCCCGCCGACCGCTACTGGGCCGCTCAGACTCAGCGCAGCCACGAAAACTTTGAAATCGGCGTCAATATCGAAACCATGCCCCGTGAGATCACTCACTCCTTCGGCATTCTCAAAAAGGCCGCAGCTCTCGCAAACCACGAGCTCAAGAGCGAAAAGATGACCGCTGAAAAGCTCGCCGCAATTTCCAAGGCATGCGACGAAGTAATCTCCGGCGTACTCGACGACCACTTCCCTCTCGTTGTATGGCAGACCGGTTCGGGTACACAGTCCAACATGAACGCAAACGAAGTAATTGCCAACCGCGGCAACGAGATCGCAGGTGCAAAGCTGCTCCATCCCAACGATGACATCAACATGAGCCAGTCGTCCAACGACACCTTCCCCACCGCGATGCACATCAGTGCCGTTATCGCTATCGAGGATAAGCTCATTCCCGCTATCGAAACCCTTATCGCGACCTTCAAACGTCTTGAAAGCGAAAATGAGGGCATCGTAAAATCGGGCAGAACACATCTTCAGGATGCAACTCCCATCACCTTCTCGCAGGAGATCAGCGGCTGGCGTTCCTCGCTTGAACGCGACGTTGAGCTTCTCCGTCTCGCAGTAAAGCCCCTTTACGAGCTTGCTCTCGGCGGCACCGCAGTAGGTACCGGTCTTAACGCTCCCAAGGGCTTTGACACTCTCGTTGCAAAGAAGGTTTCCGAGCTTACCGGCAAGAACTTCGTTACCGCCGGCAACAAGTTCCACGCTCTCACCTCCAAGGACGAGCTTGTATTTGCACACGGTGCAATCAAGGCAACCGCCGCTGATATGATGAAGATTGCAAACGACGTACGTTGGCTTGCATCCGGTCCCCGCGACGGTCTGGGCGAGATATTCATTCCCGAAAACGAGCCCGGCTCCTCCATCATGCCCGGAAAGGTAAATCCCACCCAGTGCGAGGCAGTTACAATGGTAGCCGTTCAGGTTATGGGCAACGACGTTGCTGTAGCTATGGCAGCAAGCCAGGGCAACTTCGAACTTAACGTATTCATGCCCGTATGCATCTACAACTTCCTCCAGTCCGCACGTCTTCTTGCAGAAGCAATTCTCTCCTTCAACAAGAACTGCGCTGTCGGAATCAAGGCAAACCGCGAAAAGATGCACCACAATCTCCACAACTCGCTCATGCTCGTTACCGCGCTCAATCCTTACATTGGATACGAAAATGCCGCAAAGACCGCAAAGAAGGCATTCAAGGACAACATCTCTCTTAAAGAGGCCTGCGTTGAGCTCGGTTTCCTTACCGCAGAAAAGTTTGACGAGGTATTCCATCCCGAGCAGATGGTCTAAAACCCAAAAGAAGCTTCAGGATCGTGATTTTTTGGTTTCGCCGCCGTATGGCGCCGAGGCCGCAAATGCAAAACAAACATTAAAAACCGAACAATAAATTTCCAAACCGTGTTTTGTGACTTTTTAGCTCCAATTTCACAAGAAAGGTACAGTAAAGCATGAAAATAAGTTACTTTCCCGGCTGCACGCTGAAAACAAAGGCAAAAGAGCTTGACATTTATACAAGAAAATGTGCTCTTGCCCTCGGCGTTGAGCTTGAAGAAATTGAAGATTGGCAATGCTGCGGCGGAGTGTTCTCCATGGCGAAGGATGAGATCGCATCCAAGCTCTCCTCTGTACGTGCACTCAGCTACGCTGCCAAGAACGGCGGCAAGATCGTGTCCGTCTGCTCTGCCTGCCACAACGTATTGAAGCAGACCAACCACGCAATGAAGACCGATGCGGATTTTGCGCTCCGCGCAAACAACTACATCGGTGAAGAGCCCTACAACGGCGAGACAGAAGTACTCCACTTTTTAGAGCTTCTCCGCGACACGATCGGCTGGGACAACGTCCGCGCTGCCGTCAAAAATCCCCTGACCGACAAAAAGATCGGCGCATACTACGGATGCCTCCTTCTTCGTCCCTCAAAGACGATGGCAATGGACGATCCGGAAAATCCGCAGATCATCGAGGATTTCATCCGTGCCATCGGCGCAACTCCCGTTATCTACTCCTACTGCAACGAGTGCTGCGGCGGATACGTAACTCTGGAGGATCCCGCGCTGAGCGAAAAGAAGAGCGCAAAGGTGCTCGACAGTGCGTCTGTCGCCGGTGCAGATCTTCTCGTCACCGCCTGCCCGCTCTGCCGTTACAATCTTGAAAAGAACGGCGACGGCAAAATGCCCATAGTCTACTTCACCGAGCTTTTGGCAGAGGCTCTCGGCTTAAAGGAGGACTGAAATGAACAAGAAAACCGAATTAATGAAGGAGCAGATCATCCGCATGAGCGGTGTCAACACCCGCAAGTGCATGAAGTGCGGCAAATGCTCGGCCACCTGCCCCTCATATGACGAGATGGAATATCATCCTCATCAGTTTGTGTATATGGTCGAAAACGGCGATATTGAAACCTTGATGAATTCCAAATCGATATACAAATGCCTTTCCTGCTTTGCCTGCGTAGACAGATGTCCCCGTTCGGTTGAACCCGCAAAGCTCGTTGAGGCTGTAAGATTGGCAGTAATACGCCAGCAGAGTGCAAATCACTTAAAGCCGGACGACATTCCCGCCCTGCTTGACGAAGAGATGCCTCAGCAGGCAATCGTAAGCGCATTGCGCAAATACAGTAAGTAAGGAGGAAAGGTGAATATGCAGAGAATCGGAGTATTCGTCTGTTGGTGCGGAAGCAACATCGCTCAGACAGTTGACGTTGAAGCCGTAGCCGAAGCCCTGAAAAACGAACCGGGCGTCGTCTTATCCACCAACTATCAGTATATGTGCTCTCAGGCCGGTCAGGACATGATCAAAGAGGCCATTCGCGAGCACAAACTCACAGGCATCGTAGTCTGCTCCTGCTCGCCCCGTATGCACGAGGCAACCTTCCGCAAAACTGCGGCTGCAGCAGGACTTAACCCCTACATGGTCGAGATTGCAAACATCCGCGAGCAGTGCTCCTGGGTACATAAG
>JAFXHW010000139.1 GCA_017533545.1 Clostridia bacterium | reverse complement strand
GTGTAGGATATCTTAATATCTATGTCCGGCGTGAGTCCGGAAAGGCGGATGAGGTTGCGCGCGAGGGTATCGATCTTTACGGGTGCTCCCATATCAAGAACGAATATCTCACCGCCCTCGGCATATGTACCGGCCTGTAAAACCAGCGATGCCGCCTCGGGAATGGTCATAAAATAGCGGATAATATCGGGATGCGTTACGGTAACGGGACCGCCTTTTGCAATCTGATCCTTAAATCGCGGGACAACAGAGCCGTTGCTGCCGAGAACATTGCCGAATCTTACGGCTACAAATTCGGTTGAAGCATGGCAAAGTCTTGTGCTGTCGTCAGCCATGGTTTCATCGGGATCGTCCAAATGGAATCTGAGAGGCTGAATTTCCTTTGCCCTGCCCTCTCTGATCTTTTTGTCAAAGGACTGGATTATCATCTCACATATACGCTTTGATGCACCCATAATATTTGTGGGATTTACCGCTTTGTCGGTCGATATAAGCACAAATCGCTTACATCCGTGAATCATGGCGGCATAGGCGGTCTTATACGTTCCGACAGCGTTGTTCTTTATCGATTCGCAGGGGCTGTCCTCCATAAGCGGTACGTGCTTATGAGCTGCCGCGTGGTAGACTACATCGGGTTTATATTTGGCAAAAATTTGATTTATGCGCCGGCTGTCACGGACAGAACCGATAAGGACCTCCAGATTAAGCTCGGGATACTTATCTTTAAGCTCAAGTCCGATGGCATATGCATTGTTTTCGTAAATGTCAAAAACAATGAGCTGCTTCGGGTTATGCTCAGCTATCTGGCGGCAAAGCTCGCTTCCAATAGAACCGCCTGCACCGGTAACCAAAATAACCTTGTCGGAAATAAAGCCATATATCTCGTCCATATTGACCTTGACGGGCTCACGTCCGAGCAGGTCCTCAACGTCGACATTCTTCATCTGACTTGCCGATACGTCGCTCGAAACCAGCTTTGCAATATTGGGCAAGCTTTGAAGCTGACAGCTTGTTTCCTTGCAGATATTGAGAATATCTCGGCGCTCAGCCGCGGTCGCACTCGGGATAGCGAGATATATCTTTTCGATGCGGTATTTTTCAACGTTAAGAAGAATATCCTCCCGTCCGCCTACTATCTCAACTCCATCGAGATATCTGCCGTGCTTCGACTTATCGTCGTCGATAATGCAAAGAACCGCTTCGTTGATCTCGCCGTTGCTATGAAGGTCACGAAGGATCATCTGGCCTGCCGAGCCTGCGCCGATGAGCATTACTCTGCTGAAAGCCATGCCCGCCGAGCTTTTTTTGAGCTTGGTGCGATCAAGAAAAACAAATCTGTACGAAAAACGCACCGCCGTTGTAAGTATAAACTGGATCGATATGCCGATGACGTAGTATGATATCGGCATACGTCTGAAAAACACGGTAATGGCAGCGGTATGAATTATTCCGAGTATCAAAGTGGCGTACATTATGCGCTTAAGCTCGATAAAGCTTGCGAATTTCCAGATACTCTGATACAAGTGAAACAAAAAGAAGACAATGAAGGCAATAACGGCATATATTGGCGCGAAATTCAGCCAAGAAACAAAAAACTCGTGAGGTATCTCTGTATACTTACAGTCAAATCTGAACCACAACGCCAAAAAGAACGAAGCAATTACCGCCGCGCAATCGTAAATGACGAGCAGCCAGTCTTTAAAATGCAATCGTTCTGCCTTAAACAACGGTATTCTTTTGTTTGTTTCTACCTTTTCTTTTTTACCGTTTCCTCTGTCCATTGTTTTTCTCTGATATCTTTATTTTTATAAACCGAACGAAGGGCGCTTATTAAAAAGCCACCCTTTCGTTTGACTATTTTTTCAATTCATAGAATTTCTCTATAACAATTCGTTCAATCGATTTTTTATCGGGATAAAATTCCACAAGATCGTTTACTATATCATATCGGCCTTCAGGCTGCTCGATTCCCAAAAACTCATATTCGGAAAACTTACGGGACAATTCCTGCAGCTGAGTTACCGAGCGGTCGGATACGATATGATCGCTCAGCTTGAGAGTGGCTTCGATGATAAATTCTTCATCGTTTTCCATGCAGTCGTAAAACTTGTCATGAAGGGCATTTATGTACTGCTGCTGACGCTTCATTCGCGTGCTGTTGCTGCTGTCTTCAAGTCCGTATCGGGTGCGAACGTAGACCAAGGCCTGCGAGCCTTTTAGAGTTACGTTTTTGCCTTTTACCAGCGTATCATCGATACCGGTAAAATCGTCGAGCACAGTTACTTCAACTCCGCCCACAAGATCGTTTACTATTGCAACCGAATCCATATTAAGCGAAATATAGTGATCAACCTTGATACCCATGAGCAACGAAGAAACCGCCTCCGCGGCATTGCGGCAGCTGACGTCGCGGCCGTTGCCGTATGTATGCGCAAGTGCTATCTGACGGTTTACCGTACCCACTTTATTTCCGGCAACACCAAGAACATTGATCTTTGCCATGGTATCGCGGTTTATGTGAATGGCACTGCATTCTTTTGCATCATTATCAAAGATAAAGATCATAAGAAAGTCGGACTGCTTATCGTTATTGTACGAATCGGCGCTTGAATCTCCCTCAAATTTATCGAGACCCAAAACGAGTAAAGTCGAGATGTTATCAGACAGCTCGTATTCCTGTCCGCCGTATCTGAGCGTTTCGGCGGCAATTTCATATTCGGGATAAAAGCCCTGTCTGTCTTCCCAAATATTTATAAGAAAAAGGGCGAGCGACATGATAAAAACGACCGACAAGACGACAATAGCCGCCTTTATATATTTTTTGCCGTCGGATGTTTTTTTCATATGTGCTCACCTCTTTAAATTAAGCTCTGCTTTTTTTGTAGCTTATCGAAAGTCCCAAAAGTGCAATGCCGGAGATTACGGCGATAGCAAGGAAGGCAAAATAGCTGTCGCTTGTCTGGGGAGCATCTACTTCCTTTGTAGAATCGACAACGATTGCAAAGGGAGAAAACTCATCTTCGTAAAACTCGAGATATTTGCCGTCTTCAAGCACTTCTACGTCCTCAACGATCAGCCATTCGCCCTTGTAATAGTGGAGCAGACAGATGAAGTTTTCAAGAGTTTCGGTCTCAAGACGGATACGATAGAGTCCGTGATGGTCATGAACAGTGCAGCCCTCAAGGTGAACGTCAAAGAGGTCTCTTACCGCAAGATCGGTTACCTCGCACTCGTTTTCTTTTGCAATATCTTTAAGTTCTTCATCAAACTTGCTCAGCTCGATGTCTTCGTTAAGCTTGCTCAGATCGGGATTTTCTTTGATCTCTTCATAAGCCTCTTCGATCATCAGACGAAGCTCATCGCAAAGCTCCTCTCTGTCGGCGTAAGGAGTTACTACTACATAAGCGTTGCAGCCGTCATTATCATTTTCATATTCAATAAGGACGGGCGCCTGATTAAGAGAGGGACTGCGGACAAATCCGCCGGGCTCTGCAAAAACAACCAGCGACAGGCTCAAAAGCATTACAAGCGCAAGGCACACCATGATTATTTTTTTCATTTTGGAATACTCCTTTTCGATTAAACTGTTTTATTTGTGTTGAGTAAGGAACAACCGTACTCGTTGAATTGTGTTACAAAATCATCCCCGAGCTTCTTTTTGATAATGGCATACGCTTTATCCAGCTTTGGGGGTCTGTATTTAAGATTATGACAATCGGAACCGACGATATGTATATTGCCCTTCTTCAGCATGGACAGTGCTTTACGCCTTGTTCCAAATTCGTTAAAGAAGCTCGCATTTACCTGCATCAATATTCCGCTGTCATACAGCTTGCTCCACGATCTTTCCCTTTGCATAGTCAAATAACGCTCGATATGAGCCAATATCAGACGCACTCCCGATGTATTTACAATCTCAGAAAGCTCCCGAACGGTGTAATCGGTCCACTCGCCCATCGGCATTTCCAAAAGCAAAAGGTTGCTGCCTCCGATACAGAGCTTTTCCAGGCCGTCAAGCTTACCTATTCCGGGGTAGTACCGCACTTCAGCGCCTGTGACAATATCTATTTCGCTATCCTGCAAGGCGGCACGGACCGCGTCAAGAGATTGCTGTCTGCGGCTTAAAAACTTTTCCACCGACATATCATCGGCGAAAAAATGCGGAGTTGCCGCAACAATGCCCACGCCTTGATGCTTTAACATACTCAAAAGAGCTATGCTTTCATCAATATCGCAGCTTCCGTCATCAATTCTCGGAAGAATGTGACTATGCCAATCTATCATGATTTACTTCCCTTGGGATCGTTCTGATAGTAGCTGTAATATTTGCGGTATTTATAGTATTTGTATTTCTTATACTTGCTGTATGATCCGCCGCCGTTCTTTGCTTCATTCATTACGCAGCCAAGGACCTTGACATTTGAAAGGCGGAGCTGTCTGAAGCAGTGTTCAAGCTCCTTCTTCTCTGTATACTCCTCGCGAACAACCACTATCATACCGGTGATATAGTGAGAGATCGCAAGTGCGTCCGAAACGACGTTTACGGGGGGCAGATCGATAACTATGTAATCGAAATGCTCCTTCAAAACCTTAAGCGCCGCTTCCATTCTCTTGGATCCGAGCAGCTCGGAGGGATTGGGCGGAATGTTTCCCGACGGAATGATAAACCAGTTCTCAAGAAGGGAGGACTGATAGTTGGAAAGCTGGACAGCGCCCTTATTCATGAGAATATTGGTAAGGCCGGGGTAATTTGGTATCTCCATCTTTTTTGCGATCGACGGGATACGAAGGTCACCGTCGATGAGCAGTACCTTGTTTCCGCTCTCTGCAAGAACGTAAGAAAGATTTATCGCAGTTGTTGATTTTCCCTCGCCGCGCATAGCGCTTGTGATGCCGATAACGGGGCACTTTTCACCCTCGGGAAGAGTGAAATTCAAGTTTGCGCGGATAAGCTTATACTGTTCGGTTGCGGTGAATTCCAGATTTCTGTGAAGTGTCTTTTTATTGTCGGCAGAATTAAGGGGATTATTGGCGTTTTTGTTCAACGAAAATTTCATTTTCTGCTTCCCCCTTCCGCACTTTTGCGCTTCTGATAGTAATATCCGTAATTTTTACCGCTGCTGCCGAGCAGATTCGGTACTTTACCAAGAATCGGATACTCATATGTGTTGAGGATGTAGTCCTCGTCATGTATTGTATCGTCCATTAGAGCGGCGATTACAAGAACAACGATGGCAATAAATGCTCCGAGCATAAGCCCGATTGCAGTATATTTAGTAATGCTCGGCGCAACCTTCTGAAGCTCGGGAATAGCCGAATCAACTACCTCCATCGAAGCACCGTCGATAATCTCGGATATTCTTATCGGCAATACCTCGGCTATCGTGTTGGCAATCTTTGATGCCTCGTAGGGATTCTTGGTCGTTACGGTGACCTTCATGATCTCGGTCTCGTTGGAGGGAGCGCACACGATCATACCCGAAAGCTGCTTGTAGGTATAATTTACCTCAGCCTTCTCGATAATACGTTCGAGAGTGGTACGGCTGTTTAAAATTTCGCGGTAGGTCTTAACGAGCTGCTGTGCCGCCACCAGCTGTGACGAGCTGATAGTAAAGCTCGTGTTGCCGAGCGAGATCGAAGTATTGTTTACATAAAGCTTTATCGATGACGAATAGGTGGGAGCGATACCAAACGACGATATTCCGAACGCAACAGCCCCGCCGATAAGTGCGGCAAGAATTATCAGCCACACGCGTCTCCAAAGAGTTTTTATTATATGTAATACGTCTACCGTATAGTATTCTCTTGATTCTATATCGTGCTTTTCCATCAGCATACTGCTCCTTAGTGTTTCGCATGGCAAAAAGCGACTTTTTTCAAAAGTAAGCAATTCGCCAATATACATAGTAATTATATCATACATGGCAAAAAAAGTCAACAACAATTGATACAATTATTCATCTTATATACCCGTGATAATTTAACAAAACGTGCATTTTTTACATAAAAATATATGCATAATAAAAAAGCCGCCATTCATCGCTGAATGACGGTATTTTTCACTCTTACAGTACAAGCTCCATTCCCACTTTTTGCGGCAGGAGTCCGAGCGATTCATAAAACCTCATCGCCGATTCGTTGCAGCTCCACACGTTAAGCGTGAGGTTATAGCAGCCGCTCTCTCTGGCAAGAGCTGCAGCAGCCTCGTACAGCTCTCTTCCGATATGCTTGCCGCGCAATTTTTCGTCTACGCAGAGATCGTCTATATAGAGCGTTTTTATATCGGTCAAAACCGAATTATCCTCGTGACGCTGATAAATACAAAAGCAATATCCCATAACCTCGTCACTTTGATCAACAGCCACCAGGATAGGACGTGATTCATCCTTTAAAAGCACTGTCAGCTCATCATCGGAATACTTTCGGCCTATCTTGAAAATATCCGGTCTGCCGTTATGGTGAAGTATACAGACCTGACTCAGAAGATCTCCGATTTTGGGAATATCCTTTTCGATTGCTTTGCGTATCATTGATTATTGCCTCACTTTTTGTCAAACAGTGCGCGGCGGGAAGTCGAATGACGCATCATTTCGCGCATTCCCTCGATATCCTCTTTTTCGAGCATAGCTTTCAGATCGTTGAACTTATCGATAAACATATTCATCTGATCGAGTAAAACGTCCTTGTTTGCCACGAACAGCTCGCTCCACATGAGATCGTTTATGCGGGCAATTCGCGTGAGATCCCTAAACGAGTCTCCCGTGAATTTTTCCATGTTTTCCTTGTCATTGCAGGTCATCAGCGTGACGGCGATGCAATGTGTGAGCTGAGAAAGAAAACCTATCATCTCGTCGTGCTCTTCCGGAGACAGGGTGGTAACATTTGAAAAGCCGAGCAGACGGCCGAGCTCAATGCAGGTTTCAACAGCCTCGGGCGTATTCTTTTCGGTGGGCGTTACAATATAATTGGCACCGATGAACATTCTGTCGGTACTGTTTTCCACTCCCGAAACCTCGCGTCCCGCCATAGGATGTGCAGCGACAAATTCAACGTCGGGGCGGAGCATATTTTGAATCTGATACACGATGCTCCTCTTGACGCCCGTTACGTCGGTGATTAGCGCTCCGCTTTTTAAAAGATGCTGATTTTGCTCTATCCATTCGACAAAGACGTGGGGATAGAGAGCGAAAATAACGAGGTCGGCATTTCCGATAATGTCTTTATCAAGCTCGGTCGAGCCGTCATCAATAATTTTTTCGTCCAGAGCGTAATCGATATCCTTTTGATCCAGAGTTATCGCGCTGATATGAAAGCCGAATCTTTTGAGTACCCTTGCATAGCTGCCGCCCAAAAGTCCGAGGCCTACTATAAGTATTTTTTTGCTTACATCAACTATCATGATAAATTTACCTTTGCACCAAGTCTGATTATATCACCGAAAAATCCGGGGTAACTTTTTTTTACCGCTTCGACACCCTCTATCGAGCCTCCAATCCTTGAAAGAACCACCGACATCGCCATAACGATGCGATGGTCATTATGACCGTCGAGCATCTCACCTTTATAGAGCAGCTCTTTTTTCGGCACGGTGATCGTATTATTCCCAAAGACAAGTCCCGATCCGAGCTTTTTAAGCTCGTCGTGCATTGCCGCGCCCCTATCGCTCTCCTTTGATTTAAGCCGATCGGTTCCCGTAAAAGTCGCACCGTTTTTCATTGCGGCAAGTGCAAAAAGAACCGGGCCAAGATCGGGACAATCGGAAATATCAAGAGTAGGCGTGCCGCTTGAAAGCCTATCAAAATAATCGGCATACACACGGTCACCCTGAAGGCTGTCGGGATTTAAATTTTCTATCCTTATCTCCGAGCCTAGTCGATTGAAGGCATCGAGAAAGGCCGCATTGGAATAATCACCCTCGATCTTGCCCGAAAAAGCGTGCAGATCCGATGCTTTTATATCAATTTTGTACTCGCTTACAAAGGATACGTCAGCGCCAAACGATCTGAGCGCCGAAAGGGTCAGATCGATGTACGAACGGCTTTCGAAGGGAGGAATTATCTCAATTGACGAATCCCTGCCCAAATACAGAAGGGCAAAAATCAGTCCGGTTATAAACTGGCTGCTGATATCGCCTTTTATCTTATAGTTGCCGCCTTCGAGCTTTCCGCATACCTTAAGTGAGTTTTTGCCCTTTTCAAAGGCAAATCCCCTCTCCAAACAAAGCTTCTCATAAACATCGAGCGGACGGCTAAAAAGACGTTTACTGCCGCAAAAAGTGATATCCTTTCCAAGACAGAGAGCCAACGGGATAAAGAAACGAAGAGTGCTTCCGCTCTCGCGGCATTCAAGCACAGCTTCATCTGCTTGCATAAAGCCCTTAGGGTCTATTTCTACCGTATCGCCATCTGCGGTAATACCTGCGCCCAACGCTTTAAGGCAATCGATGCTTGCCAGAATGTCCTCGCTGAAATCGATGCCCGTAAGGGTACATTTTTTGCCCGAAAGCGCGGCACCGATGAGGTATCTGTGCGCCATACTCTTTGACGGAGGCGCAGAGATCGTGCCGTGAAGGCTACACGGTTTGAAAGCTGCAATCATCTCATTCTCCCTCGGTCAAAAAATCTATTGCCTCAATATACCCGTCAGTTCCGTGACCGGTGATCGTCTTTACGCAGGCGAGGCGGACGTAGCTTACCTGTCTGAAATCCTCGCGCTCTTCGACTTTGGAAATATGCACCTCAACGGTCGGAATGCCCACCGCCTTGACGGCGTCAAGTATTGCAATGCTCGTATGGGTATACGCCGCAGGATTTATAACGATTCCGTCGGCATCGCCGTAACCGCTCTGGATCTTTGAGACAAGTTCGCCCTCATGATTGGATTGAAATATCTCAACGTCAATTCCCTTTATTTCGCAGTGGGCTTTGATCTTTTTTTCAAGATCGGCATAGCTTTCCTTGCCATAATGATCGGGCTCGCGAATGCCCAGCATATTGAGATTTGGACCGTTTATTACGAGGATTTTCATACTATCTGTTCCATTCGTTTTGTTAAAATGTATTCGCTCTCCGCGTTCGGTGTGCAAAGATCGGGCACAGTAACGTCGGCGGCGGCTTTATAAATATCAATTCTTTCGTTGTACAGCTTTTTAAGCTTGTCTTCGGTATTGCTCAGCGGTCGGTCAGATGTGGCATTAAGCCGTGAAAGGGGGGCGTCAATGAAAAATATCCTTCCGTTTTGCCTTAGTACACGCACGTTTTCCTGACGCAAAACGGCACCCCCGCCGGTAGCAATAATACGCCTGTTTTCCTTTGATACATCACGTATGACCTCTGATTCCAGATCGCGGAAATACTTTTCGCCCTTACTTTTGATGAGATCCTTTATTTTGCATCCGCACCGTTTTTCGATCTGATCATCAGTATCGAAAAACTCAAACCCATCGATATCTATAAGCTTGCCCACCGTGCTCTTTCCGCTTCCGGGCATACCGATCAAAACGATGTTCTCCTTTGATGCAAGTACCGATGCAAACACACTATCGGCAAGTTCTTTTGATATATCGGTATCAAGGAATTTTTCAACGGCAACGACCGCCTGCATGACGAGCATGAAAAGCCCGCCCTCCGCTTTTATTCCTCTCATTTCAGCATCGAGCACCAGATTGGTGCGAAGAGGATTGTATACCGCATCGATAACGCCCGACAATTTTTCGAAAGGGGCTATATCGATCGGCTTTGACTCGCAGTCGGGATACATTCCCGAAGGGGTGGTGTTGATTATAACGTCAGCATCCGAGTGAAGAGATACGGCTTCATCGTAAGTAATGCTGTTCTCGCTTTTTTTTCGGCTGACAGATAAAACCTCACGCGCGCCCATATCGGATGACAGGACGCGGGCAGTTTTACTTGTCCCGCCGGTGCCGAGAACAAGCACTTTTTTGCCGCTAAGGTCTATACCGACCCTCTCGACAAGTGCCTTCATTCCGTAATAATCTGTATTATATCCGTAAAGCTTTCCGCCGCGATTTACGACGGTATTGACCGCGCCGATACGATTTGCAATGTCGCTTACAAAATCGAGATAGGGTATAACCGTTTCCTTATACGGAATGGTCACGTTGACTGCGGTAAAATCTTTATTCTCAAAGAATGGCTGTATCTCGTGCTCCGAAAGCTCGATAAGCTCATATTCGTAATCGGCAAGGTATGCGTGAATATCCTTTGAAAAGCTGTGGGTCAGCTTTTTGCCGATACAACCGTATTTTGTCATATTTAATCCTGCTTATTTTAAAAAGTCGGTACCAAAGCGCATCGCGAGTGCATCGCAAAGAACAATTGCACTCACCGCATCCTGCACCACTCTTGCGCGGTGAACAATTGCAGGATCGTGTCTGCCCTTAGGTTCAATGACCGCATCGGTCATCGCCTTGAAATCGATCGTATTCTGCGCTTTAAAAATTGTGGAGGTAGGCTTTACGGCGGTGCGGAAAATTATCGGCATACCGTTTGAAATTCCTCCGTTGATGCCTCCGTTGTTGTTAGTTTCGAAAGCCACCCTGCCCTTTTGCATACGCATCGGATCGTTTGCCTCACTGCCGCGCATATCGGAAATGGCAAATCCGGCTCCGAATTCGATTCCCTTAACGGCGGGAATGGAGAACATTATATGAGAAAGCATGCTTTCGAGCGAATCAAACCAAGGCTCGCCAACTCCTGCGGGCATTCCGACAACAGCAGTTTCAAGGACTCCCCCGACGCTGTCACCTTCCGCTGCCGCCGAAAGGATAGCCTCCTTCATTTTTTCGCCCGCGCTCTCATCGAGCACGGCAAAAGTCTTTTCGTTCAATACGTTTATATCTGCTGCGATATCGTTAAATTCTCTGTCGGCTACTCCCGCACATCTTTTTACGTGCGTTCCGATATAAATTCCCTTTTTCTCGAGCGCAGATTTGCATATTGCTCCTGCGGCAACAAGTGCGGCAGTAATGCGTCCGCTGAAATGGCCACCGCCGCGAGTATCCTGATATCCGTGATATTTGCATTCTGCGGTATAGTCGGCATGGGAAGGACGGGCGAGAGTACTCATAAGCGAATAATCGCCGCTTTTTACGTTTTCGTTGGGGATTAGAATCGTTATGGGAGTGCCGGTGGTTGTGTCGTCCACTACTCCGCTGACAATTCTGAATTCGTCCTTTTCGCATCTCGGAGTAGATATTTTGCCTTCGGGGCGGCGCAAAGTGAGCAGGTGCGCGATATAGTCGCGATCGATACCGATGCCCGGCGCGAGTCCGTCTATCACGGCACCGATATATTCGCCGTGGCTTTCACCGAAAAGGGTGACAGATACACTGCTTCCAAACGTATTTTTCATCACTTCAAACCTTCCAATACTTTTTTGGCTCTGCAAATCACATCATTGCATCCGACCGTTTTCATTTCAAAGCGTCCTATCTCATTTACTTCGACAATGGCAACGGCATCACCGTCCGCTTTTTTGTCGTGAAATGCCGCATCAGAAATTCTATTCCAATCATATTCTTCCGTGCGATACAGATTACATTTTTTAAAAACTGCAATTAATCTTTCTCTGATATTCTCACCGCACATCGGGATCATACCGAGTGCCACACATTCTCCGTGATAGAGCTCGCTTTTGCTGCTTTCGATTCCGTGGCCGACAGTATGGCCGAAATTGAGAATACGGCGAAGTCCCGCTTCTTTTTCATCCTGTTCGACAACGCTCTTTTTGATATTGAGCGAGCGAATGATTATCTCGTCGATCTCTTCGGAAACATTACCGTTTTCGAAGATACCGAACAATTCCGCATCGGAGGTAAGCGCCATTTTTACCGCCTCGGCAAGTCCGTTTGATATTTGGCGCGGCGGAAGCGTTTTTAAAAGATCGGGATCAATGAGCACCTTTTTCGGCTGATAAAATGCCCCGACGATATTTTTGACCTTTCCGAAATTGATAGCAGTCTTGCCGCCGATCGATGAATCGATCTGCGAAAGAAGAGTGGTGGGCATATTGTAAAAATCTATGCCTCTCATATACGCCGATGCTGCAAAACCCGCGAGATCGCCTACCACACCGCCGCCAACCGCAACCACGCAATCACGGCGCGAAAAATTATGATCGAGCATCGTCTGAAGGAGCTTTTCAAATCCCGCCATGCTCTTCGATGTCTCGCCCTGAGCCACAGTACAGATAATACCTTCCCTGCACTGATCGGCAACGGCTTTTGCGTAGTTGGCGGGCACGCCCGAATCGGTTACAACGAGCACACGTCTGTTAAGATCGAGCATCTCGCCCGCTTTTTTTATAATGCCGCGCTCTACGACGATATCGTAGCTGTTATCGCCAAGATTCATACTGATAATCATTTCTTCACCTTAAATCTCGGTATGCGGCGCGAAAGTGCCGGCCACTTTGAGTCGGTCGCAAACCGTGCTTAATTCCTCAATCATCTTTTTGCCATTTTCGGTATCGGCATTGCCGTCTATTTCCACATAGAAATAGTACTGCCAGGAGTGCTTTTTCATCGGGCGGCTGCGCAGAGCGGTCATGTTGTAGCCATATCGTGCAATTATGCCGATTGCATTTGCAAGCGAGCCTGCCTCGTGCTTGACGGTAAACATCATTACGGTACTGGTAAGAGCCGGTGACGTCGCTCTGACCTTTGAGAGCACGGCAAAACGCGTTGTGTTCTCGCCGCTCTTGTTGATGTTGGCTTCAATGACCTTGAGTCCGTATATCTCGGCCGTTTCCCTGCTTGCGATTGCTCCGAGTGATTTGTCTGACAGTTCGGCAACGGTTTTGGCCGCAAGCGCGGTGTTGTTTGATTCCTCCGCCTCAAAGCCTCGCATTTTGATATAATCGTGACACTGGCTGAGTGCCTGCGGATGGCTGGTTACCTTTTTGATATCCTCCACCGTAGCGCCTTCGACACCGAGAAGATTCTGATGTATTTCAAGCTCGTAAATTCCGTTTATGAAAAGAGTGCCCGAGAAAATGAGATCTATAGTCTGTCCGACTTCACCGGCGTAGCTGTTTTCGATCGGAAGCACCGCAACGTCACACTCGCCTCGTACTACCGAATCGTAAGCAGCCTTGAAATCGCTGTGCGAAACCCGATTGCCTTCGGGAAAGATCCTGCCTGCGGCGACATGAGCAAATGCGCCCTCAACTCCGCTGTACGCCACCTTGAGTCCGCTTTGCATACGATACTGATATGCGCGGCAAACACCCATTAAATGCTTTTGGTAATCGATATAATACCCTTTGAGCACCTCATCTTCCACAAGTGCCGAGTTTTTTTCGATTACAGCATCTTCTCTTGCCTGATCGAGTATGGGGAGTCCAAACTCTTTTTTGTGTTCGTACACCATCTCCGCGGCTCTCATGCGCTCAACAAAAAGCTCGGCCATCTTTTTGTCCACTTCGTTAATAATATTTCTTGCTTCTTCCAATTTATTCGACATCTTCAAATTCCTTTATCAAAGTTTGTCTGCAATATCCAAAATCAGCTGCTCGGTCTTCTCCCAACCAAGGCAGGGATCTGTTATCGATTTTCCGAAAACGTGCTCTCCGACGCCCTGAGCGCCGTCCTCGAGATAGCTTTCGATCATAAGTCCCTTGACAAGCCGCTTGATATCAGCATTTTGATTACGGCTATGAACAATATCCTTTGCGATACGCACCTGTTCGAGGTATTTCTTACCCGAATTGTTGTGGTTTGTATCGACTATAATGGAAGCATTGGTCAGATTGGATTTTTCGTACAGCTCCTCAACGCGAAGCAGATCCTCGTAGTGATAGTTGGACACGTTTCTGCCTGCATAGTCCACATAACCGCGGAGTATTGCGTGAGCATAAGGATTTCCGTCGCTCGTGACCTCCCAGCCTCGATAGAGGAAGGTGTGGCTCGACTGTGCCGCCACGATGGAGTTCATCATAACGCCAAGATCACCACCGGTGGGATTTTTCATTCCGACCGGTGTACTGATACCGCTTGCAACGAGTCTGTGCTGCTGATTTTCAACCGATCGCGCACCAACGGCTACATATGAAAGAAGATCGGACAGATAACGGTGATTTTCGGGATAGAGCATCTCATCGGCGCAGGAAAAACCGTAATCACGCAGTGCTGACATATGAAGCTCGCGGATAGCGACGATACCCTTGTACATATCGGGCTTGGCGTCGGGATCGGGCTGATGGAGCATTCCCTTGTATCCCTGTCCCGTCGTTCTGGGCTTATTTGTGTAGATTCGAGGTATAATGATAATCTTATCCGATACCTGCTCCTCAATTCTGCGCAGGCGGGATATATATTCAAGAACAGGCTCGCTGTGATCGGCAGAACAAGGTCCGATTATAAGGATAAACTTGTCCGAGCTGCCGTCAAATACTGCACGGATGCTCTCGTCGCGCTCTTCCTTGATCTGAGCCATGCGCTCGCTTACGGGATATTCTTTTTTTACCTCCTGAGGAATAGGAAGCTTTCTGTGAAAATTCATCGCCATTGTATATTACCTCATTATCACAATTACTCTTGTTCAGAAAACTAAAAAAGCCCGCATATCTCATGCCTTCCTGGCAACGCGAATGCGGACTGACCGTATTTATGTTATTCCGATATTACATCTCGGATATCACAAAAGACGGGCAGCCCTTGGCAAAATAATAAAAGTAATAAAAATACTTTTTAAAAGTCATGACTGCTTCTCCTTTGTGAAATACTTTAGTTCATTATACGTCCACTTTTTTGATTTGTCAATAGCTTTTTCAAAAAAAATGCCATCGCACG
>JAFXHW010000002.1 GCA_017533545.1 Clostridia bacterium | reverse complement strand
GGTATGGGATATTGCGGATGCCACAACATTACCGAGCTTCAGAAGGACACCCAGTTCGTCCGCATCACCGGCGCAGGTCTCCGCGAATCTCACCCCCACGATATCAGCATTACAAAGGAAGCTCCCAACTACAGCACTCAGAGCTGATTTGGTTTGCAAAATTAAAAGGACACCGTACGGTGTCCTTTTTTGTCTTTATTTCAGTCAAAATCACTTGTTTTTCAAAAAGGTTATCGTTTTTATAACCTGATCGTTTACCGGCTTATCGTTTGTATCGGTTCTGCAGGAAGCGATGCGGTCAACGACGTCCATACCCTCGTAAACACGTCCGAAGGCGGCATACTGGCCGTCAAGACTTTTGCATTTTTTCGTGTCGTGGCAGATAAAGAAATGCGACGTTGCGGTATCGTATCCGGTGGATTTGCGGCCCATCGAAATTACTCCTCGCTCGTGCGAAAGGTCATTTTTGAATCCGTTTGCCGCGAATTCACCGCGGATCGTCTCCTCCGATCCGCCAAGGCCGGTGCCCGTCGGGTCGCCGCACTGGATCATGAATCCGTTGATGACGCGGTGGAAGGTGAGTCCGTCGTAAAAGCCCTCTTTAACGAGCTTTTTAAAATTGCCTACGGTGATGGGAGCAACGTCGGGATAGAGCTCGATTTTGATGATTCCGCCGTCCTCCATCTCGATCTGCACGTAATTTGTTGCGCCCTCAACCTTTTCAGGCTTTTGCTGATAGTATCCATGATAGCAGGATACGAGCGAGAACGCGCAAAGGAGCGCGAGCGCCAATGCAATAATTCTTTTCATATGTTTCTCCTTGCCGCAGCGCGGCGTAACAACTGATTTTTACGAAAGCTTCAAATAAATTATAAGCACCGAAATGTCGGCGGGCGATACACCGCTGATGCGCGACGCTTGACCGAGCGATCGCGGACGGAGTTTTGACAGCTTCTGCCGCGCTTCGAGGCGCAGTCCGTCGATCTTTTCATAATCGATATCGTCGGGGAGCAGCTTGCTTTCCATTTTTGCAAATCTCTCGGCCTCGGAAAGCTGGCGGCGGATGTAACCGTCGTATTTCACCTTGATCTGGACCTCGATCTTGACAAGCTCGTCAAGCTCGGGACGGTTTTCGTCGAGGGCGGCGAGCGAATCGTAGTCCATTTCGGGGCGGCGGAGCAGGTCTGCCAGAGTGGCGCCGCTAGATATCGGTGTGCCGCCGCGAGATGTAAGGATCGGATTTGCGAAATTGGGCGACACATTGACGTGCGAAACTCGCTCGATCTCACGCTCGATCTGCTCGAATTTCTGTTTTCTTGCCTCTGCTCGCTCGGGAGTGATAAGTCCGGCGTAGACACCGTATCCGCCGAGTCGTTCGTCGGCATTGTCCTGCCTCAAAAGCAGTCGGTACTCGCTTCGCGAGGTCATAACTCGGTAGGGCTCGTTGGTGCCCTTTGTTACGAGATCGTCGATGAGCATTCCGATATACGAGCTGTCGCGCGTAAGAACAACAGGCTCGCGGTTTTGCAGCTTTAATGCGGCATTTATGCCTGCAACAAGTCCCTGCGCGGCCGCTTCCTCGTATCCCGAGGTGCCGTTGAACTGACCTGCACCGTAAAGTCCGCCTATCGATTTGAATTCGAGGGTGGCATAGAGCTGTGTGGGGTCGATGCAGTCGTATTCGATAGCGTAAGCGGGACGCATCATCTGCGCATTTTCGAAACCGACGAGCGAATGCAGCATTTTTTGCTGGATCTCCTCGGGCAAAGAGGAGGAAAAGCCCTGAATATACATTTCTTTCGTATCAAGACCCATCGGCTCGACGAAAAGCTGATGCCTCTCCTTGTCGGCAAATCGGACGACCTTGTCCTCGATGGAGGGGCAATATCGCGGCCCCGTTCCCTTGATCTTGCCGCCGTAGAGGGGCGATCGGTCGAGGTTGTCCCGTATTATCTGATGAGTTTCGGCGTTTGTATATACGATATGGCAGGGGATCTGCTCGATCTTGCGGAATTCGTCGCGGTCGGTCTCGTCCGAGTAGGGATAGATCGGATCGTCGCCGTTTTGGATCTCAAGCTTTGAGTAGTCGATACTGTCAGCGTGAACGCGGGGAGGCGTTCCAGTTTTAAAGCGCATGAGGTTGATTCCCTCACGCTCAAGTGCCTTTTCAAGACCGTTTGCGGGGAGCATTCCATCGGGACCCGACTCAAATTCAGCCTCGCCGATGACCACCTTGCCGCGAAGGTAGGTTCCTGTGCATATTATCGCCGCTTTAATGCGCCATTCGGCGCCCATTTGGGTAATAACCGATGCAACATGACCGTTTTCGGTGGTAAAATCGACGATCTCAGCCTGGATCAGCGAGAGATTTTCGGTGTTTTCGAGCACCTTTTTCATGATCGTCTTGTATTTTTGGCGATCTGCCTGAATTCGGCGCGAATGAACGGCAGGTCCCTTGCCGAGATTCAGCGTTCGGCTCTGAAGGGTAACGGCGTCGGCCGCACGTCCCATCTCTCCCCCCAGTGCGTCGATTTCATAAACGAGATGACCCTTACCCGTGCCTCCGATCGACGGATTGCAGGGCAGGTTTGCGACTGCATCGAGATTTATGGTAAAAAGCAGGGTGCGCATTCCCATTCTCGCCGAAGCGAGTGCGGCTTCTATTCCCGCGTGACCGGCGCCGATAACGGCGACGTCAGCGCATCCTGCATAGTAAGTTGTCATTTTTGCTTGACCCTTTCGTGTGGTGGATTAATTGTTAAAAACAGGGGGGTGTGTATAGAAGAAAGATGAAGAAAAATCTTCGATTTTTCAATTTTATTGCGCTCCCCGGCGCGCAACCTCTCTCTTTCTCTTTGTCAAAAGAGAAAGAGACAAAGAGAAGTGATTTAAGGGCTTCGCGCCCTTAAAAATTCCGCGCTGGAGGTGAAAGCTTGCGCTTTCAATCCCCC
>JAFXHW010000138.1 GCA_017533545.1 Clostridia bacterium | reverse complement strand
TGCCCTTCGGGCGTGAACGCGCTTCGCGCGAGGGATTTATATCATATCGCAACCGACCGCAAGGGAGGTTATATCGCATTTGCGTAAGCAAATATATCGTCAAAAAAGCTGTACTTGTCAAGAAAAAAAGGACGAGGAATTTTCGTAATTCTTCGTCCTTTTTTGTCGTCGGTATGATTCAATTCACAACTGCTCTATAGCAGACTACCCTTTGGGGCATCCTTTTTTGTTTAAAGATAAACTTTTTTGTTTTAAGATAAAAAGGAAGAAAAAAACGAAATATTTCCCGCTCAAAACGATTATTTTTACATAAACGATATTGAAAAATGCAAAAAAATATGTTATTCTATATATAACTGTTATCATGACAGTGCTGTTTATGAAAAATAATGCAAAATAAATATTTAAAGAGGGAAGATTACAATGGCTGATTTAAAAATGCTTGCTATCGACCTTGGCGCATCGTCGGGACGAGGCATTGTCGGACGCTTTGACGGTGAGCGCTTGACACTTGAAGAAAATCACCGCTTTTCCAATGATCCCGTTATCACATCGGGTTCCTTCAACTGGGACATTCTTCGCATTTTTCACGAAATAAAGGCATCCATCCGCAAGTGCGCGCTCAGCGACGACCGCGATATCGCATCGATAGGTATCGATACATGGGGCGTTGACTACGGATTCTTGGACAAGAACGGTAAGCTGCTCGGCAACCCCTATCACTACCGTGACGGACGCCTCAACGATATTCTTGATCATGCATTCAAGATCATGTCGCGCGATGATCTTTACTCGGTTTCAGGTCTTCAGACCATGAATTTCAATACCGTATTCCAGTTGGCCGCAGATCTTCGCGACAATCCCGAACGCGTGGCGATCGCCGACAAGCTCCTCTTCGTCCCCGATCTTTTGAACTATTTCCTCACCGGTGTAAAGCGCACCGAATACACCATTGCCTCCACCAGCGGACTTCTTAACGCCAAGGAGCGCGACTGGTCATGGGACGTTATCAGAAAATTCGGTATTCCCGAAAAGCTGTTCTGCGAGATCTCTCAGCCCTGCACCGAGGTTGGACCCCTCCTTCCTCAGGTTCTTGAAGAGGTTGGTAATATAAACGCCAAGGTAGTATCCGTTGGCGCACATGATACTGCATCTGCAGTATTGGCAGTTCCCGCCAAGGGCGACGATTTCGTATACATTTCGAGCGGAACATGGTCGCTTATGGGAAGCGAGATCGCCGATCCTGCTATCAACGACGCATCCCGCAAGTACGATTTCACAAACGAAGGCGCAGTCGGAGGCAAGATCCGTTTCCTTAAGAACATCATGGGTCTTTGGCTCATTCAGGAAAGCCGCCGTCAGTGGATCCGCGTGGGCAAGAATCCTTCCTTCGACGATCTCGAAAATGCAGCAAAGGCCGCAAAGCCCGTTCGCTGCCTCATCAATCCCGATGACGCATCCTTCAATGCGCCCGGCAATATGCCCCGCCGCATTGCGGAATTCTGCAAAAAGACCGGTCAGTACGTTCCCGAAAGCGAAGGCGAGATCATTCGCTGCATCTACGATTCGCTCTGCCTTAAATATCGCTGGACCGTCGAAAAGATCGATGAGATCAAGGGTACACGCACTCCCTTCATCAACATCGTTGGCGGCGGATGCAAGGAAAAGACCCTCTGCCAGCTCGTTGCAGACTGCTGCGACCGTCCCGTATACGCCGGACCCGTTGAGGCAACCGCAGTAGGTAACCTCATGGCTCAGGCAATCGCTGCAGGCGAGATCAAGGATATCGCCGAAGCACGCCACGTTATCCGCAATTCGTTCGAGATCGTAAAATATGAGCCCAACCACAGCGAGGTCTGGGACGAGGGATATGAGAGATTCTGCAAGCTTCTCGGCTGATCTTGAATAACAATAAAAATTAATTTCGGAGGAATATATCACCATGGCTTGTGAAAAAGCATTTGAAAAAGCAAAAGAATTGTACGCCTCTCTCGGCGTTGACGTTGATGCCGCAATTGAAAGAGTAGCATCCATTCCCGTGTCCATGCACTGCTGGCAGGGCGATGACGTTCGCGGCTTTGAAAATCCCGACGGAGATCTCACCGGCGGTATCCAGACCACCGGTAACTATCCCGGACGTGCCCGCACCATTGAACAGCTCAAGCAGGACTTTTTGAAGGCCGCTTCTCTTATCCCCGGTAAGAAGAGAATCAACATTCATGCAATCTATCTCGACAATCAGGGCGAGAAGATCGATCGCGATGCGATCGAGCCCAAGCACTTCCAGACATGGATCGATTGGGCGAAGGAAAACGGCTTCGGAATTGATTTCAACCCCACCTGCTTCTCTCATCCTCTCAGCGCTGACGGTTTCACCCTTAGCCATCACGACGAAAAGATCCGCAAATTCTGGGTCGACCACTGCATCGCCTGCCGCAAGATCGCCGAATATATCGGTAAAGAGCTCGGCGATAAGTGCGTAACCAACTACTGGATCCCCGACGGATTCAAGGATATTCCCGTTGACCGCTACGGTTACCGCGAACGCCTCAATAAGTCTCTCAACGAAATTTTCGAGGGCGAGAACACCGAATACAACCTTAATGCAATCGAGGGCAAAGTTTTCGGTATCGGTGCCGAAAGCTGCACAATCGGCTCGCACGAGTTCTACCTCGCTTATTCCGTAAAAAACAATAAGCTTGTAACCCTCGACGCAGGCCACTATCATCCCACCGAGGTTATTTCCGATAAGATCTCCACTACCATGGTATTCTGCGACGAGATCCTCCTTCACGTATCCCGCCCCGTAAGATGGGACAGCGACCACGTTGTAATCTTTGATGACGAACTCAAGGCTATCGCGCAGGAGATCATCCGCGGCGGATTCGAAAAGAGAGTACATATCGGTCTCGATTTCTTCGATGCATCCATCAACCGCATCGCTGCATGGGTAATCGGTACCCGCAATATGCAGAAAGCGCTTCTCTTTGCCGCTCTTGAACCCACCGAAATGCTCAAGAAGCTCGAGCTCGAAGGCGATTACACCTCCCGCCTTGCAATGCTTGAAGAGTGCAAGACTCTCCCCTTCGAAGTTATCTGGAACTACTACTGCGAAAAGCAGGGTGTACCCGTCGGTGCCGATTGGCTTCGTGAAGTTAAAGAGTACGAAAAGAACGTGCTTTTGGCAAGATAATTTTATAGCTTACAGCATACAAAATCCCGCGCCCATGGTAAATAGGATTTACCATGGGCGTTTTTTTGATATGTAAATTTGATTTTAATAGGATGTATATTTAATTGCTTTTGCCTTTACAAAAATACAAAAATATGCTAAAATTAATTGTCTTTGGATGTATATTTAATGAAGGGAAGTGTACCTTTTTGTATGCGGATAGATAAATTTCTTTCATCGCACGGAATAGCATCCCGCTCCGAAGCGGCAAAAGCGGCCAAGGCGGGACTTGTTTCGGTAAACGGCGAAAAGGTGCGCGATCTGTCGCGCCATATCGATCCCGAACGCGACGTTGTGTCGTACGACGGAGAGGTTATTTCATATAACGAGTACGTATACGTAATGCTCAATAAGCCCGAGGGATATATATCGGCAACCGACGATCCGCGTCAGAAGACGGTACTCGAATTGCTTGACGACCGACTCAAAAAGCGCGGACTTTTCCCCTGCGGGCGCCTTGATATCGACACGCTCGGACTGCTCATTTTAACCGACGACGGCCAGACGGCACATCGGCTGATCTCGCCTAAGCATCACGCCGAAAAGGTGTATCGGTTCGAATGTATCAGCGAGCTTTCCTCTTCCGATATTGAAAAGCTCGAATCGGGAGTTGATCTTGACGACGGATATCACACTCTGCCCGCAAAGGTAAGATACGAGGGGAACAAAATTGGGTATATCACCCTCACCGAGGGTAAATACCATCAGATAAAGAGAATGTTTGCTGCTGTCGGCAATAAGATAACCTACCTTGAGCGCGTGTCGTTCGGAGGAGTG
>JAFXHW010000137.1 GCA_017533545.1 Clostridia bacterium | reverse complement strand
TTTCAAGCATTTTCTTATATATCGGATAATTCACCGCGCAGCCTAAAAGGCCTGCAAGACCGATGATTATGCCGAGAATCATGCTGCTGCCTATGACCTGCATCGCGAGCGACATTCCGGCGCCGAATACGAGGGCAAATACAATTCCCCAGGTGTATGTGAAAATTGTTGCCGGGAGCTTGGCGCGCTTATCCAGCTTCTTCAGTGCAACGATTTTGGAGCTTTCTTTCGGAGCATAGTCCTTTGCGATGGATTCTGCTAAAATTTTGTCTGTGTTCATAATCAAATCTCCTTTTGGTTTTTTACAATAATATTTTACCTGATGCAGGAGATGATTTGAACAACAAGATTGGAAAAAATGTTGAATTCAAAAAGATACAAAAATATATGCTAAAGATTATATCTTTAAATCAATTTGATAATTCCCAAAGGTATGCCATTTGACTTTTGATACTGCCTGATAAAAAGCGGAGGGATAAAACCTCCGCTTGTTTTATGCGCTTTTATCTTATTTGCCGAAGTATCTTTCGAGAAGACCTGCGAAAGCCTTGCCGTGTCTTGCTTCGTCGCGAGCCATTTCGTGAACGGTGTCGTGGATAGCGTCGAGACCGAGCTCTTTTGCCATCTTTGCAAGCTCAAACTTACCTGCGGTTGCACCGTTTTCAGCAGCAACGCGGAGAGTGAGGTTTTCCTTGGTGGAATCGGTTACAACTTCGCCGAGGAGCTCAGCAAACTTAGCTGCATGCTCTGCCTCTTCGAAAGCTGCCTTTTCCCAGTAGAGAGCGATCTCGGGATAGCCTTCTCTTGCGGCAACGCGTGCCATAGCGAGGTACATACCTACTTCGCTGCACTCGCCTTCGAAGTTAGCGCGAAGACCCATAACGATTTCTTCGGGAGCGTCCTTGCCAACGCCTACAACGTGCTCTGCAGCCCAAGTGAGCTTATCTTCTTTAATTTCTTCGAACTTTTCAGCGGGAACCTTGCACTGGGGGCATCTTTCGGGAGCGCTGTCGCCTTCATGAACGTAACCGCAAACTTTGCATCTGAACTTTTTCATAGTAATATTCTCCTTTTAATTTAGAAATAATTAATTTTGATTTTGGGGTAGTGAATCTGCCAAAGTGATTTTGCCGAGTTTTTCCGAAATGGAATCGTTGATCTCCCTGAACAGCAGGTGAAAATAGCAGTTGTGCTTTTGCATATCCATGCGGGTGCAGGGACAATCCTTTTCGAGACATTGGTTTATCGCGATTGGCCCGTCTATACATTCGACGATACTCAGTATGCTTATCTGATCGGCAGGAATGGCGAGCGCGTAGCCGCCGGCTGTTCCTTTATAGGATTTTACCAGCCCCGCCTGGGACAGTTTGTGGAGTATCTTCAACGTAAAGCGCTGCGGAACGACCATCGTTTCTGAAATGGTACTTGCGTTTACGCTGGTGTTTGCATCAGACTTAGTGGCCAGGCAGTTCATTATGCGCAATGCATAATCAATCTCTCTTGTGACGCGCATATTAAACTCCTTTGCGTTAATGTTCACTAAAATAGTCTATAATCATTATAGCAAAAAAAATCGTTTTGTCAATAGGTTTTTCAGAAAATTTTTTTATTTAATAAAACCGTTACAATCTATACAAATTCAGTATACAATAATCACTCTCAGAAGGGTGAATTGCTATGATTTGGACTTATTTTCGAATAATCGGGTGATTTATCGAAGGTAAAATCGGATATCGGAGCGTCGAATATTTTGCCGAGCAGTCGGGCATTTGCAAGGCAGGGAAGAGAAGATCCTCTTTCCCAGGCTTGAACGGTTCCGACGGATACACCGACAATTTCGGCGAGCTTTGCTTGCGTATAACCCGCCGAGATGCGGTGCGATGCTATTATATTTGCTATCCTTTTGCTGTTTGCCATTGCTGTGATGTCCTTATATATAATAATGTTGCAAAAAATTCAGGAGGCGGTATGCCCCCTGCTTTTTTTGACTTATTTTTTGATCTGCAAATCGACGAGCGTTTCATTTCCGCAGTATTTTGCGCGGAGCTTGGGCTTTTCTATCTTGCCGGTAGGATTGCGGGGTACTTCGTCGAAAATGATCTTTCTCGGACGCTTATAGCGAGGCATTCCTGCGCAGAAGGCCTCAACGTCCTTTTCGGTCATGCTGTGACCCTCTTTAAGCTCGATGATGGCAGCCGCTATCTCGCCGAGTCTGGCATCGGGAAGACCGATTACCGCAACGTCCTTGATATGCTCGCATGAACGGAGGAAATCCTCGATCTGCACGGGATACAGATTTTCCCCTCCCGTGATGATAACGTCCTTTTTGCGGTCGACAAGATAGATAAATCCGTCGCTGTCGCGCATTGCCATATCGCCGGTGAACAGCCAGCCGTTTTTAAGCACGGCGTTTGTGGCCTCCTCGTCGCGGTAGTAGCATTTCATAACGCCGGGGCCCTTGATGCAGAGCTCGCCGACATCGCCGTCGGGCACTTCGTTGCCGTTTTCGTCGGCAATCATGTTCTCCCAACCGTATCCGGCAATTCCGATAGCTCCAACTTTATGTATATTCTCGATTCCGAGATGTATGCATCCGGGGCCGATAGATTCGGAAAGTCCGTAGTTCGTATCGTAATCGTGGTGAGGAAAATACTGCTTCCAGCGGGTGATAAGGCTTGGAGGCACGGGCTGAGCACCGATATGCATCAGTCGCCATTGATCAAGGTGATAGTCATCAAGGTTTATCTCGCCGCGCTCAATGGCATCAAGAATATCCTGCGCCCAGGGTACGAGCAGCCATACGATGGTGACGTTTTCTTCGCTTACCGCCTTGAGAATCCATTCGGGCTTGACACCGCGCAAAAGCACGGCCTTCGATCCTGCCAAAAGCGATCCGAACCAATGCATTTTTGCGCCCGTATGATAGAGGGGAGGAATGCAGAGGAAGTTGTCGTCGCGGTTCTGGTGATGATTTTTCTGCTCGGTTACGGCAGAGCAGACAAGGCTTTGGTGCGCATGGAGAATTGCCTTGGGAAATCCCGTCGTTCCCGACGAGAAGTAAATTGCGGCATCCTCGCTGTCATCAAGCGGAATCTCGGGCTCCTTTGAGGGGAAACGCTTGGTAACGATGTCGTAGCTTTCGGCAAAATAGGGGCAGTCGGCACCGACAAAGATAAGGTCCTTGCATCGGCCGAGTGTGCCTACAAGCGCTTCAACTCGTCCGACAAATTCGGGACCGAAAACGAGCACGTCGGCTTCGGCAAGCTCGAGGCAATATTTGATCTCGTCCGAGCTGTAACGGTAGTTGAGGGGTACAACGACTGCGCCCGATTTGAGCGTACCGAAGTAGATGGGCAGCCATTCGAGGCAGTTCATAAGCAAAAGCGCAACCTTTTTGCCCTTTGTTATCGAGCGGGAAAGAAGCAGGTTTGCAAATCGGTTTGCACGTCGGTTGAAGGATGCCCATGTCATCTCGCGGCGGTATCTCTGTGCGGGATTGGTCTCAACCAGCTCGTAGTCGCGCCAGGTCACCCCGCGCTTTTCGCGTATTTCGGGGTTGATTTCGACGAGCGCCACCTCGTCTGCGTACAGCGAGGCGTTTTTTATAAGTGTATCGGTAATAGGCATTGTTAAAAGATGTAACCTTTCGTTGTTTTATTGTGCAATGAACAGCTTGTAATATGCACTGCTCATGATCCACTTTTCAGCTTCAGAACCCTTCGGGGCAGTCAGCGATGTGAGCTTACTGCATTCCGAAACGGCATTGTTGCCCATTTCCTTGACAGATGCGGGGAAGGAGATGGAAGTAAGCTTTGAGCAGGAGTAGAATGCGTAGGTATCAATGTATGTTACCGAGGAGGGAATGGTAACTGTTGCAGCATTGCTGTTAAAATAGAATGCATTTGTTATCTTCTTTACGGTGTTGGGGATAACTACGTTGCCGCCCTTACCGTTGTACTTGATAAGAACGCCGTCACCGACGATTACGAATTCGTTCTTCTGAGCGTACAGCCACTTGGTGCTCTGGAAAGCGGAATATCCAATGGATTTAACCGACGAGGGGACAGTTATTGAAGAAAGGTTCGTACACTTGAGGAATGCATAGTATCCGATCTCGGTTACCGAGGAGGGAATACTTACCGATGTGAGCGAAGGACAGTTCTGGAAAGCACCGATACCGATAAGCTTTACCGAGTTGGGGATATTGACGCTGGTGATCTTGGTGTTGTTTGCAAAGGCATTTGCACCGATCTCGGTTACGGGGATTCCGTCGATGTATGCGGGAATGTCAACTTCGAGGGCATTACCGCTGTATTTTTTGATCACAACTGTCTTTTTGCTGACGTTAACATCGCAAACAAAGGACTTTGACGCCTCGGCCGAGGTCATCGACGAGCCTTCAATCTCCTCGGGCTCGGTTTCGGCCTCCGTTGTTACCTCTTCGGTTGTTACCTCGGGCTCGGTGGTTACGGGCGTGTCTGTTGTAAGTTCAGGCTCGGTCGTAACTTCGGGCTCGGTATCCTTTTCGGTTTCGGGAGAGGTGGTGTCGGATGTGGGATCCTTTACCGAGGGGGTATACTCGGTGGTCGAGTCAACGGTAGCTTCTTCTGTATCTGTGGTGGTTATATCGGGATCAATAGGGGGATTGTTGGCGGCGCGGCGGATTATGTTGACCGACACGGCAATGATCGATACCGCAAGTACGATGACGACGGCAATGGTAATAAGATTGCGGATTGCTGCCGAACGCAGACGGCGGTAATTGCCCTCGTCGGATTCTTTGACATCGGGGGTGTCGGTGCCCGACGTACTTTCAACGTCGGTGGGTACGGACGATGATGCCATAACCAAAGTGAGGGATGTTGAGATGATCGCCTCGTCAAGCTCGGGCGAAATCGCGGTCGAAAGCGCGCAGCGGCGGAGGATCGTACCAACCTCGGCGACACCGGTGTATCCTGCAAGAGAGGGGATCTTCGAGGACATCGATTCGATTTCAGCCTTGAGCTGGGTCTCACCTGCGGCGAGATACTGACGGATGTGCGCGTCGTCCGACGAGAGCACTTTTGCGATCTGGCTGACGCTGATGCCGCAGTAGAAATACATCATAACCGAAAGGCGGGTCATCTCGGGCATCTTGTCGATGATCTGTGAAACTGCATTGCGGCCTGCGGTATCATCAGCAATTTCGGGAGAGGACACGGGTGTATTTCTTATTTCGAATTTGGCGCTCGACTGCTTTTGCTTGTTATTTTCGGGAGCAAAGCGGAGCGGATATTTTTCACGAAGGAGCATACGGGAGCGTCCCGATGCGATTATGTAAAGCCAGGGCTCAAAATTCTCGGGATTTTTCAGCGCACCGAGCTTATGAAATGCCTGGAAGAAAGTATATTGCAAAACGTTGGAGGCATCCTTGGGATTGCCCATCAGTTTGAGCGCGAGGTAATAGACCTGCCTTTTATATTGTGTGTATAAAAGCTCAATGGCTTCGCTGTCCGAGTTAAGTGCGAGAGCAACAGTATCGGTAAGGTTCATATCGGTTCCTTTCTGTTACATAACGATGGGATACTTGCATTAACACTACATATAGATATATATAATACATTCTATCACAAAGTGTCGGCTTTGTCAATGTTAAACGACACCGTTAGTCGATTTTTGGCATGGTAAAATTTTCTTTTAACAATAAAAGGACCGACACGATCGTGTCGGTCCTTGTTTTTGAATTTATCTTGCTTTGCTGTCGATCTCTTCGCGGCACTTTGCGCAGAATTCGTCGATAGTCATTGTTTCGGTATTGGTGGTCTTGCGGTCGCGGACGGCGATGATGCCCTCTTCTTCTTCCTTGTCGCCGATAACGATCATGTAGGGGATCTTCTGAAGCTGTGCTTCGCGGATCTTGTATCCGATCTTTTCGTTGCGGTAGTCGCACTCAACTCTTACGCCGATCGCCTGGAGCTTATCGCGAAGGGTGTCGCAGTATGCTTCGTTGGTAGCGTTGATGTTGAGGATCTTGACCTGGGTGGGAGCAAGCCAAAGCGGGAACGCGCCTGCATACTTTTCGATAAGGAGTGCGAGTGTGCGCTCGTAGCAGCCCAGAGAGGTACGGTGGATGATGTAGGGCAGCTTCTGAGTGTTGTCAGAATCGGTGTAGTACATACCGAACTTTTCAGCCAAAAGC
>JAFXHW010000136.1 GCA_017533545.1 Clostridia bacterium | reverse complement strand
CCGTGTCAAAAGAGCTTGCCGAGCTGAAGGAGAGCGGATCGCTTGTCGACACCATACCGAACAGCGACGTCAAGGCCGCATTCGACAATATGGCAAAGCGGCTTGAAGGTCAGAGCGTACCCCTCTTTGAAAACTTTGGCGGCCGCTATAATTCAGTAAAACTTAAATAATCGACATATTTGAGAAACCCGACTCAGAAGGGAAAGGAGATTGCTCCGAGGCCTAAGCCTTGCCGGGCAAGAGAATTAAAATGGAAATAGCTATTATTGCTGATGATAAGAAAAAGGAATTGATGGCACAGTTTTGCATCGCTTATTGCGGTACACTCAGCCGCCATACCCTTTGTGCCACAAGCAGCACAGGTAAGTACATATCCGACGCTACCGGACTTAAGATCGAGAGATTCCTCCTCGGTGAATACGGCGGAGCGCAGCAGATAGCATCCCGCGTTTCGTACGATGAGATCGATCTTTTGCTCTTCTTCCGCGATACCTCTCCCAATGCCGATAACCGCGAGGTGGAGAGCAACCTTTTGCGCCTTTGCGACATTCATAACGTCCCCGTTGCCACTAATATCGCAACTGCAGAGGTTTTGGTTCGCGCGCTCGATCACGGTGATCTCGACTGGCGCGAGATCGTCAATCCCGTTTCCGAATACAATCGCCGCAAAAAGAGCAGACAGCAGTAAACGAAAAAACAAAAGAGGCCGCATGGCCTCTTTTTTATTTTATCAGCTTGAATATAAAATTCTTTTTGACATTGATGGCGTGAATGGGGCAGAGCTCCTGACAGCAGAAGCAGCGGATGCATACCGATCGGTTGATCTTCGGTCTCTTTTTCATCTTGCCGTCAATCTTCATTTCCTTCATCTCGATCGCCTTGGGCGGGCAGACATCGGCACATCGGCCGCATCCGACACACTTTTCGAAATCGACCTTGGGACGGGGGGCGAGGAAGGGGGGAATAAAGTTGAACCATTTTTTGAGGTTTGTATCGGGCATGATGAGATCTTTTACTCTGAAATTGTCCGCATTCTCACCGATAACTTCGACATCGCGGCTCGATTTCGGGCAAAGTCCGCGCGACGATGCAAATTCGAGCATTTTGACGCATTCGATCTCATCGTCCTCAGAGAGCGCGATGACGCGCGTGGCCACAAGGTCGGCGGCGAAAGGGTTGAAGGAAGTGAGAATACAGCCAATATGACGGGGGCTTCCTCCCGTCGGACCGTTACCCTCCATGCCGAAAACGGCATCGGTTATGCACAAAACGGGCTTTGAATCGCAAATCGCCTGCGCGAGATCGACCAGCGCGCGCATGAACTCGGTCTGATCGGGGAAGCGCGCATGCTGCTCGGCCTTGAACACTCCCGGAACACAGCCGAAAAGGTTTTTGGCGTTGGCCGAAAGCTGGGTCAGAGTGTGTGTTTTGAGCTTGCAGATATCTACGATAATGTCGCAGTCGAGAATGGGCGCAATTACCTCGAAATATCTTGAGGCCTCGCCCTTGGGAGCTTCAAAGGAGCGGTAGGACAGATCGTAATTGAGCGCACCTCCCGCCCTCTCGGCGGCCTTGGCAGTTCCGGTTACACGGTAGAGATTTTTCAAAACTGCCTCTGTGTAAAGTCCGCCGGGGCTTTCGGCAATCATAACGCTGCCCCCGCGCTCGGCGATTATCTTTGCCGCGCAATATATAAAGGACGGATGTGTGGTAATGGCGTGATCGGGAGACGTTGCCTCAACAAGGTTGGGCTTAATAACTACTTTCTTGCCCTGAAAAAAACTGTTGTCGGCACCGAGGGTGTCAAAATGGCTTGACAGAACAGAATATATTTTTTCTTCGTCGTATTCGGCGCAGCCGTTGAGACAGACTCTTAAATCATTAATCATTGAGATAACCTCTCGGATTTGTTTAAAATCAATAAAAAATGTACTTATATATTGTAACATAAGAATTTTATTTTGGCAATATTAATTTTTTATCCATTGTAAAAAGCATAATTTTGTGCTATAATCTATTTATTAGTATCCTTTTTAATAAAAACATTTTGTGAGCGATAAAATGAAGATTAATTGGAACAAAAAATATACTACCATAGCCATATATGCATTGGGTGTTGTCGCTATTGCCACACTCGTTTTGGTCGTGCTTTTGAATCTTGGCACGATAGGCAAGGGCGTTGGTAAATTTGTGTCGATAATAAATCCGCTTATAATCGGATTTATCATCGCTTATCTCGTCAATCCGATGATGAAGGTGTTCGAAAAGCGGGTGTTTGCCTTTTGCGATAAGGGCAAAAAGCGTCCCGCATTAAAGCGAGTGCTTTCCATTGTCCTCAGCTATCTCGTATACATCACCTTTATCGTGCTGATATTCGCACTGCTCATTCCTCAGCTGCTCGTAAGCTGCAACGACCTTATCAATATGCTCAGCGGCGCACTTTCGACGGTAGATTCGACTGCCGATATGCTCACAAAATATCTGCCCTTCCTCGATGCCGACAGAACGGCGCAGTATATCGAGGAATTCTTCGCCGATTCCTATAAGATCGTGCAGACGGTCACACCCCATCTGACCTCTTTTGTGGCATCCTTTGCCGAATACGTTAAAAATGCCTTTTTGGGCATAATCCTTTCTATCTATTTCCTCTACTCGAAGGAAAAGCTGATCGCGCAGGGCAAAAAGCTCGTCTATGCTATACTGCCTGAGAAAAAGAGCGATTCGCTTATGGATTTCTTGCGCTTTACCGACGGTACATTCGGCGGATTCATTATCGGCAAGCTGCTCGATTCGCTTATTATCTGCATCATCACCTTTGTGGTGCTCGCAATCTTTAATATCCCCTACTACTCGCTCGTGGCCATAATCGTTGGCGTTACCAACATTATCCCCTTCTTCGGACCGTTTATCGGAGCTATCCCCAGTGCATTCATCATTCTCATTGCCGATCCGATAAAGGCTCTTTGGTTCCTTGTGATTATTCTTATAATCCAGCAGATCGACGGCAACGTCATCGGTCCAAAGATCCTCGGCGAAACGGTCGGACTCTCCTCTCTCGGAGTAATCGTAGCCATCACCGTAATGAGCGGACTTTTCGGCGTGGTAGGTATGTTTATAGGTGTTCCCCTCTTCGCGCTCATCTATGTTATGGCCAAGCGCTTTGTAAAGCGTATGGCAGATAAAAAGATGCAGGGCGAGGCTGTTGAGGCAGAGGAGGGCAGCGATGAAGTTTGAAAGAAACGATCAGTATAATACCATCGCCGCATATGCCCTTATCGTAATAATAGGTTCCGGAATAATTGTTTCGCTACTTTTCAACCTCGACGTCATCTGGAATGCGATAATATCATTGGTCGGCATATTAAAGCCCCTTATCTACGGCTTTATCATGGCATTTGCCTTTTATCCGCTTCTTGCTCTGTTTGAAAAACGCGTTTTCGCCTTTTTGAACAACAGAAAGCAAAAGGCGAGAAAGCCGATAAAGATTCCCAAATTCCTGCAGAGATTTTTCGGCGAAACCGTTGAGGTAAAAGAGAAGAAAAAGATCAATTGGTGCGCGGTGCTGTCGCTTGCCTGCACTTATCTTGTTGTTTTTGCGGTAATCATTGCGTGTACAGCTCTGATCATTCCTCAGGTTGGGCAGAGCTATACCGACCTTACCGAAAAGATTCCCGGATATATCGATGCAGCGCAAGGATTTATCGATAAAGCCACCGAAGAGATCCCCGTTATCGATATATTTTTCCGCAATCCCGTTATGAATACAGCCGAGCCGATAATTTTCCGCAATGATGACGGCTCGCTGCCCGACCCGATCGTAAGATTCGTTGAGGAAGGTAAAACGAATATGTTTTACCGATACCTGCACGACAACATTCTGCCTTATTCGAGAAGCTTCGATCTTGCCGACACGCTCAAGGATATCCTCGTCGATTCGTACGAGGCGCTGATGGGCTTTGCTCCCACTGTAGTGTCGTCGGTTGCAACGATCATCACCGAGGCGACGAATATCGTTGTCGGGCTGATGATATCCATCTACTACCTTATCGCCAGAAAGAGCATTGCCGAAAAACTGCGCAATCTTATGTCGATATTCCTTCCCGAAAAGAAAAACGACCGCATTTTGCGCCTGTCGGCACTGATAAACGAGAAATTCATTCAGTTTATCAACGGCAAGGTCATCGATGCTGTGATAATCGGTCTTTTGTGCTTTATTCTGATGAGCATATTCAAGATGCCCTATGCACCTCTTATCAGCGTGCTTGTCGGTGTTACCAACGTTATTCCTTACGTCGGCCCCTTCCTCGGCGCGATTCCCGGTGCATTTATCATATTTGTTTCAAATCCGTCGATGGTAATCTGGTTCATTTTGATGATAGTGGGCATACAGCAGCTTGACAGTTGGGTGATCGAGCCCTACGTTCTGCACGACCGCACATCGCTCCCCGCTGTTTGGATAATTATATCGGTTATCGTAATGGGCGGACTTTTCGGCATTGTCGGTCTTCTTCTGGGCGTTCCCGTTTTCTCGGTCATTCACACCCTTGCGAAAGAGCATGCCGAAAGAAAGCTCGTTAAAAAAGGACTTCCTTCGAGCACGTCGGAATGGATAAATGCATAGGCTCGGCCGATATATGATGCCGTGTGCAGAAAATGGAATGATGCAAATTCGGAAATATAATTGAATTTCCGATAAAAACATGATATAATCCGATTATACCAAGAGAGAGGACAATAATGAAAAAGAAAATGAGCAAACAAAAGATCATTATTACAGTATCAGCCTTACTTTTGTCGAGTATGTTGACCCTCGCCGTTTTCGGCTCTGCCGGAACTGTTGCAGACCCGCTTGTTACGGTCAGCTATCTCAACGGCGAATATAAGGAGCAGCTCATCTCATCGGTGGTAAGCTCCATCGGCGAGAGTTACCTTGACGAGATCAAAGCGCACGTTGCACAGCAGATAGTTTCGGGCGGCCTTACCGTTCAGCCTTCGGCATCGAGCCAAGGCTATGAGGTAGTATACCTTACCGCCGGACAGCGACTTTATGCCGCAAGCTCGTGCGAGATCATACTCCGTTCGGGAAGCGCTATTGCAATAATTGAAGATCCCGTCAACGTTGCCGCAAACGTCGGCCTTTCCGACTGCACAAGCGGAAACGAGATCCTCCACGCTTCGGCCATTCCTCAGCGTCATCTGCTCATAATCCCCCGTGCCGACGGCCGCGGCGTTGCCGTTACATCGGCAGATGCCTATTTCATGGTCAGAGGCGCGTACGAAATCAGATAAAAACAAAAATACATATAAAGAAAGGAGTTGAAGCGATATGTCGAAAAAGCAGGCAAAGAAAAAGAAGTTCCGCGCCGACAATAAGTTCTGGGTACGCCTTCTTTGTGCATTTTTGGCCGCTCTGATGGTGCTCGGCGCCGCCGCAATCATCATTCAGATCTTTGCTGACCCCATCTACGCCGTAAGCGACGTCGGCTCATATTATCATGATGCCGACGGTCAGCTTCTGGTGTCTGTCGGACTAATGTATGCCGACGGCGTTACCGTGGGCTTTGAAACATCGGCAAAATATGGCTTTAACGTCGGATATTCCGACAGCAACCGCCATTTTAATCAGCTTGCAACTCTGTCCAACAAAAAGGTGGCCGTTGTTTGTGACGGAAATCTTTCCAAAAGCTCTATGACATATTCGCTTGCCTCTTATTATAATGTATCGGTCGGCGGATGGCATATACAGGTCGACTGTTCGGAGAGCGAGGTCTACTATTTGGCTCAGGCGCTCGGCAACTCACTCGGCAATTACACCGAAACCTTCCCGGCAGTGATAAACGGAAGCTGGTGTTTGAGAATAGGACAGTATTCGGATATGAATCTGGCCAACGGCGATCTTTACAGAATTCAGTCACTCGGATATAATGCGCACGTCGTCAGCCCTTCCGATACCGCACTTTGCGTAATTGACCCGTCAAACGACGATATCCTTTTTGAATACGACGGATACACAAATACCACTCTTGCTCTTTCGGCCGCGCAGAACGGCACCGATAAGGCATATCTGGTTACTCCCGCGCAGAATACATACGATGGTTTTTTCAAATACACCCGCTGGATAAGCCAGACGGCCTCGGGCGTTGCGGTCACAAATATACTCCCTCTGGACGACTACGTCAGAGGCGTTTTGCCATGGGAGGTGTCAAACCAATCGTCGCAGAATCTGCTCCGCACCTTTGCGGTCGCTTCGAGATCGTTTGCTCTTTCCAGCCGCAAGCATAACACATTTGATATATGCAATACCACCTGCTGTCAGGTGTATAAGGGACTCAACCGCACCAACGACGCTGTAAATCAAGCGGTCGATTCAACCGCGGGAATGATACTTGCCTATGGCGGCAAGGCCGCATTGGTGGCCTACTCGTCGTCCACGGGCGGCGGTACCGTCGCCGCAAAATATGCATGGGGAACGGATACTCCCTATCTGCAGTCGGTAATCACTCCATGGGAGGATTACGAGAACGTTCCCGGCGGATCGTGGACAGTTTCGATGACTCCCTCGCAGATAATGCAACGGCTCACCAACGCCGGATACACCGGACTTAACGGCACCGTCGTTGACGTTTCCATCGAGGAACTCGCAGGAAACTCAAATTTCGTTTATGAATTGAAGATCACCGACAGCTACGGCTCTTCGGTGACCATTACCCGTACCGATAAGATACGCACCGTTTTAGGGCTTAAGAGTGCCAATTTCGTTGTGGGACGCGCGGGCGAGACACTCACCGTCACCGACTACGAATTCAACACCGATATAAGCGCGGCGATAGATGCGATCAAAAACTCGCAGAGCAGTTCTCAGGGCAGCCAGGGAAGTCAAAGCGGCGGAACCGAGACACAACCTACGCAAAAGCCCAACAACAATATCTTCGTCGATGAAGAGGACATCACCTATGGCGCGTACGTCATGACGGGATACAGCGCATCACCCGAGATCGTACAGGCCCCATCCGAGGCGATCATTCTCACTCACGGAGACGGAATCGAGATCAATTTCACTCCGAACTCCCTTTCGGTTCTGACCGACAGCGGTCTCGACGTGCTTGATATCACCAACAATATGCTGATATTCGACGGCGATTCGGACGACATCGGCAGCGGCTCCGATACGGGCTCGAGCGGCGGATCTATATTTGAAGATACCCCCGCCCCTCCCACGAATCTCCCCGATATCACAGCACCCGATATAATTGTCAAGACAGAGCGTCAGGTAGTTGCCGAGGGCGATCCGGGAAGCTTCGTCTTTGTCGGACGCGGATACGGCCACGGCATCGGACTCAGCCAGTACGGCGTGCGCGACCTTGTAAAGCTGGGCTATGATTACGAAACGATCCTTACCCTCTACCTGCCCGGCACCTATATCACTCACGTAGACAATATAATTGCAAAATAAACATAAAAAAAGACCTGCAAAGGCCAACTTCTCGTAAGGAAGTTTGATATTGTTTTGTAGGGGCGTTCATCGAACGCCCGCGGGCGACCAATGGTCGCCCCTACGGATAAACAAATCTGATCCGCAGAAAACAAATAATAACCCCCGACAGATTAAAAAAGTCTGTCGGGGGTTTGATATGTATGCCATTTTTAGAAATTAAATATCGGGCAATCAACATATGGCTCGGGTAATTTGGAACTGAAATCTATCCATCCCAAATTCTTTACAAGTTTAGATTTTTGATTTGGGAAAATCCACACGTTCAGATATTCGATGAAATCCTCTTCGTTGTAACAAAGTCCGCCTCCCTTTCGATATTTCATTGCATCAGAACTGTTTCTTAGCCACTTAATGAAATCTATACAATATTTCGTCAAATTATCCGCAACATCATCAGGAACAGAAAATACTTTTCTATCTCCGTCCGCACTAATAACGATATTTTTCATCTCTCCTATTCCCCTTCCCACATTGTAGTTGTTTATTCTCTTTGTTTATCGCCAGTTTCGCATTTGTATTACAAATGCTTTGGGCAAAGCCCATACCCCTTTGTAGGGCGGGGGTTTACTCCCGCCGCCTTATTGGCTTAAATCTTTCATTGCGGCGGGAGCAAGCCCCCGCCCTACGAGATTATCCTCATTATAACACAAATCGGCAGAGAAAACAATGTCTCTGCCGAAATTTGTAAACAACCTTATGAGAAGGAGCCGATTGCAGGTCTTTTTATTTGTATAAATTACAGAATAATGAGTGCGCCGTGATTGTCGGCAGATTTCTGCTCGGCAGCGGCCATCATGATGGATCTCAGCGAATCCTCGGGAGGATTCTTCAAATTGGGCTTGCCGGTAACGATGAGGTCGGCAAAGTAGAGCATTTCCTTGTAGTATGCGCTTTCCTTGTCGTAGTCGGGAGTGATGTCCTTGCCCTCGATATCGTAAACGTGGAAGCCGTTGTGATCCATGAACATCGATCCGCCTTCCATGTTGATGCGGAAGGTCATGGTGAAATCTACGCCCTTGAGGTTCCAGTCGTCCTGAGCGTTGATGGCGAAATCGCCGTCGTAGATGTAGTTGGTGGAGACGCAGTCCTGACCGCATCCCTTGAAATATCTGCGGCCTACCGAGCAGAGCGCGCGGGGCATACCGTAGAGATACTGAACCATGTCAACGTCGTGAACGTGCTGGTCAAAGAGGCATCCGCCGCTCATTTCGCGGTTGAAGTACCAGTTTGCCGGATCGTAAGCGGGAGAACCGCCGCCTCTCCAGAAATAGCCGCTGAGGGGAGCGCCGAGAATACCGCTGTCGATAATCTCCTTTGCTGCCTCGTATTCGCCCCAGAAACGGAGAACCTGACCGATCATAAGAAGCTTGCCTGTTTCCTTGGAAGCATCTATCATGCGGCGGCAGTCTTCAACGGTGAGCGACATGGGCTTTTCGCAAAGAACGTGTGCACCCTCTTTCATGCACATGATAGCCATGTCTGCATGGAGGTATGTGGGAATAGCGATGGTGACGAAGTCGGGCTTTTCGGCCTTCATCATCTCTTCAGCAGAGGTGTACTGATGGAAAGCGCTCATATCTGCGCTGTCGGCAACAACACCCTTGATGTTGAATTCAACCTTCTGATTTTTGAACTTCTCGGGATTGATGTCGCAGATACCGACGAGCTCAACTCCCTTGTTTTCTTTCATTGCGCGAACGTAGTTGTCAAAATGACCGCGGCCCATTCCGCCGAGTCCGATAAGACAAGCTCTAAGCATAGTAGTGTACTCCTTGAAAATGAATAATTTTTTTATATTTTATCGCAAAAAGGTATCATTTGCGTAAAAGGCGGATAAATTTATTGTTAATTATTTTCCTCTGTCTCAAGAGCGGCCTTGTGATCCTCAACGAGGTTGCGGATTCTGTCGGAAGGATCGAGCAGACCGCTTATCGAGCCGTCGTGGTTGAGTGTGTCGATGAGAAGGGCGACATACTTGCAGATGTTGACCTCGCAGTACCAGGGGCGAGCCTTGAGCTCGGGCGAACGGTAGATGAGGTTGGTGGTGAAGATCTTTGTGATTATGCCCTCTTCGTAAGCGGCGTCGATCTTTTCAAGACCGTTGCAGAAAAGTCCGAAGGAGGCGAACATGAATATTCTTCTGGCACCGCGGGATTTGAGTTTTGCGGCAACGTCGAGCATAGATTCGCCCGACGAGATGATGTCGTCAACGATGACAACGTCCATATCGTGAAGATCGCCGCCGAGGTATTCATGCGCGATGATGGGATTCTTGCCGTCTACAACGCGGGAGTAGTCGCGGCGCTTGTAGAACATACCGAGCTGCAGCCCAAGTACCGACGAATAGTACATGCATCTGCCCATACCGCCCTCGTCGGGAGATATGATCATAAGGTGGTTGCTGTCGATCTTGATATCGGGTACGTTGGCGATGAGAGATTTGATCATCTGGTAGGTGGGACGAACGTTGTCAAATCCTGCAAGCGGAATAGCATTCTGAACACCGATGTTGTGAACGTCGAAGGTGATTATGTTGGAAACACCCATGTTGACAAGCTCCTGAAGAGCCATTGCACAGTCGAGCGATTCACGTGCGGTACGCTTGTCCTGGCGTGCCTCGTAAAGCATGGGCATAATAACGCAGATGCGTCTTGCCTTGCCGCCGATAGCTCCGATGATGCGCTTGAGATCCTGGAAATGGTCATCGGGACTCATGGGGAATTCCTTGCCGTACATCTTGTATGTAACGCCGTAGTTGTACATGTCGGCAATGATGTAAACGTCGTGACCGCGCATCGATTCGTGGATGATGCACTTTGCCTCGCCCGTTCCGAAACGGATGCTGTCGGGCCAGATGATAAATCCGTTGTTGTCGGCATTAGCCGATGCTCCGCCCTTGGATCTCCAGAGGCGCAGGTAGCTGTCAACCTGTCTTGTAAAGTCCTCGGTGCCCTTCATACCGATGACGCTAAGGTCGCCGTGCAAAGTTTCGTTCATGTTCGATACCTCGTAAAATATAGATTTGAATCGTTGTATTTTATATTAATGATAAATTTAGGTCAATCGTCGTATTCGCGCATCATTTCCTTGATGGCCCGTATAAGCTCGTCGGTACGCAGACGGTCGGATATATATGCCTTGCGCAGAAGAGACGAGGGAATAAGGTGGTCGTATTTTTCGAATACGGGATTTTCCGAGGGCGAAACGAGCGACTCGAGATCGATGCCCTCTTTTTTCATCTTATCGTAAAGATGTCGGGTCAGCTTTTCGCCGTCACCCTTCTCCATTTTGAATTTGATGTAGTAGCAGCCCTCGTATTCCATGCCCGAAAGCTTGACGGGCGCACCCGAGTGGGCGAGGAATTTGCGCATCGTGCGGAAGGATCGGGTGCCGAGCCAGGGGAAGAGGCACCAGGTATATCCGCCGAGGTGTATGCAGGAGTGATCAAGCATTCCGGTGTTGCGCGCGACGTTTCTGGCCAACAGAAGCCGACGCTGTGCGTTGCGCTTTAAATAGGGGTAAACGGTGTCCTCTTCGAGCACCTTTTTCATGCGGCGGAGCACTTTCGTGTGTATCTCGCCCGAGTCTCCCGGCCATTCGATCTCCATTTTGCCCTTGACACGCTTGACATATATAAGCTTGCGGGCAACGTCGAGCTCTTCGACTTCCCAAACACGTCCTGCAAGGGCAAATCTGTCTCCGACAGGAGGGGGAGTGGTGATGGTGCCGATCTCGTCCGATTCGCATCGGACGGTGAAATCCTCGCTGTCCTTGAAAACGGCAAGAAATTTAAAGGAATTTATAAGACGCTCGCCCTTCATGCCGATGATGATCTCTTTTTCCTCGGTAAGCTCCAGAAAATCGTTCTCGAGCATCGAGAGCAGAAGCGTTTTGTAATCTTCTTTTGTGAGCGCTTCAAAAGGAGGAAGCGCCATGACTCTTTCGGCCAGCGCCTTTGCGCTCAGCGCACCCGATGATGCCAGAATGCTCAGCGTCTGCTGGAAAGCGAGGCTGAATGGCATCTTTTTCACACTCGGCGGCTCAATAAAGCGCTCTTCGAGATAAAGCTGGATTATCGCGATCGCACGGAGCAGTCCCCAGGGCATAAGCTGGGGAAGAGGGGTGTTGGGCAGAGGATTTTCCTCTCTGAAAACCATCATCATTTCGGGCGCATCTCCCCGTCTGCCCGAACGTCCGATGCGCTGAAGCAGGGACATTACGGTGTTGGGCGCGTCGATGTGCACGATCCGCTCGAGTTTGCCGATGTCGATACCAAGCTCAAGTGTGACGGTGGCGCAGGTGACGATGTTCATATCGTCATCCTTCATCTTCATCTCGGCCTCCTCGCGAAGAGATGCCGAAAGATTGCCGTGGTGAATGAAAAATCTGTCAATTTCGCCGCGATGGTCGGCGATCTGACGCAGAGTAGCCGTTATATACTCGGTCTCCTCGCGCGAATTTGAAAATACGAGGCACTTTTTGTCCTTGACACAGTCGTATACGTACTCGTATCCGGGGTCAAGCTGAGCATAATGCTCGTCTTGGTTCTCGCCCTTTTGCGGCGGAATGTTTATGCTGCCCGACTGATCGGGATGATCGTTTTGAATGTAGAAATGCTCAAGTCCGAGCCGCCATTTGGTCTTTTGCATCTCGGGAAGTGGGCATTGTGTCTTTCGTCCGCTTCCCGCACCAAGCCAGCGCGCGGCGGCATCGAGATCGCCGATGGTAGCAGACAGTCCCACCCTTCTCGGATGATGCCCGATAAGGCGTCCCAGTCTTGAAAGCTGGCAGATGATCTGATTTCCTCTGTCGCTTCCCGTCAAAGTGTGTATCTCGTCGATAACGACGAATCTGAGATCGGCGAACAGACGCGCGGCGTCGTTGGGACGGCGCATCAGCATGCCCTCAAGCGATTCGGGGGTGATCTGCAAAATGCCCGACGGATTTTGCAATGCACGGTTCTTGTGCGAGGCGGCGACGTCGCCGTGCCAATGGAAAACGGGTATTCCGCTCAGATCCAAAAGCTCCTCAAGGCGTAAAAACTGATCGTTTATAAGACTCTTCAGCGGCGCAATGTAAAGCGCGCCGAAGGATGCGGCGGGGTGATCGTAGAGCATCGAGATTATCGGAAAGAATGCGGCCTCGGTCTTTCCCGATGCTGTCGATGAAGATATAAGAAGATTGTCGTCGGTGTTGAAAAGGATGTCGGCGCTGTCAAGCTGATTTTTGCGCAGCTCGACCCAAGAGTGACTGTATATGTAATCTTGTATAAAGGGGGCAAAACAGTCAAAAACTTCCGACATACAAAACGGTCGGTCGGCCATAAACGAATGCGGCCGCCCACGTCCTCTCCGCATAATTTATCTCATATATAATCATTATAACATATTATAATAAATATTTCAATAGAATTGGGAAGAATGACGCGCATTTTTCAAAAGAAAAGTGACGAAAGCGAGCGAAAAAAACTGTGCAAAATGGCATTGTGGGCAAAAATAACAAGGATAATTGCGGAAAACAAGGGAAAACAGTGCATTTTACCCGCTTATATCGAGGCAAGAAAAAAATAAAAAAATATTTAAAAAAGTAGTTGACAAAACAGACTTTGTGTGCTATAATACTTTTCGCTGACTTGAGAAAGACAGTTTGGGCGGGAAGCTTCATGGGAGCATAGCTCAGCTGGGAGAGCATCTGCCTTACAAGCAGAGGGTCACAGGTTCGAGCCCTGTTGTTCCCACCATTTTCCCCCCAATAATAATGGCCCGGTAGTTCAGTTGGTTAGAACGCTAGCCTGTCACGCTAGAGGTCGTGGGTTCGAGCCCCATCCGGGTCGCCATTTTTTTCTTGTCACAAAACAAGGAAAAAATTTGCCTCTGT
>JAFXHW010000135.1 GCA_017533545.1 Clostridia bacterium | reverse complement strand
ATACCGACGTCAATTACAACTGCACCCTCTTTAACCATATCGCCCGTGATGAAATCTGCCTTGCCGATGGCAACGACGAGTATATCGGCGCGGCGGGTGACCTCGGCAAGATCGCGAGTTTTTGAATGGCAAATGGTAACAGTTCCGTTAGCACCGAGCAGCAGCATTGCCATCGGCTTGCCAACGATGTTGGAGCGTCCGACAACTACGCATTCCTTGCCCGAAATATCGATGCCGCTTCTTTCGAGCAGCACCATGATTCCCGCGGGAGTACAGGGCAAGAACGAATGATTGCCTATCATTATCTTGCCTACGTTTACCTCGGCAAATGCGTCAACGTCCTTTCGCGGGTCAATAGCGGCGATAACCGCCTTGTCGTCGAGATGACGGGGGAGGGGAAGCTGGACGAGGATTCCGTGGATCTTCTCGTCGCCGTTGAGCTTATTTACAAGGGCAATAAGCTCTTGTTGAGTGGTGTTTTCGGGCAGCTCATGGACCTCGGAATAAAAACCTACCTGCTCGCAGCCCTTCTTTTTGTTTTTTACATATGTTTTGGAGGCGGGATCGTTGCCCACGATGATAACTGCCAAGCCCGGCTTTGTTTCCATCGCCGCAACTTCTGCCTTCATCTCCTCGCGTACCGATGCCGATATCGCCTTACCGTCAATCAAAATTGCCATTGTATTGTCCCCTTACAGATAAAATTATTCTTCGGTATTGTTTTCAACTGCTTCTTCTGCCTTTTTGCCCTTTTTCGCAAGTGTGCCGAAAACGACCAAAAGCACGATTCCAATGATACAGCTTACGAATGCGAGAAGCTGGGATATACGGATACTGCCCACCATAAGGCTGTCGGTGCGAAGTCCTTCGATGAACATACGGCCGAATCCGTACCATACGACGTACATAAGGCAGACCTGACCGTCGTATTTCTTTTTCTTATAAAGGCTGTGGATTATAACAAATCCTACGAGATTCCAAAGCGACTCATAAAGGAAGGTGGGATGTACGTAGATCGGAGTCAGATAGGTCTTATAGCCGATCTGATGAATACCCATGCGCCAGGGCAGGGTGGTTTCTGATCCAAATGCTTCGGCATTCATAAAATTGCCCCAACGGCCGAGGATCTGGCCGATCATGCAGGAGGGTGCTACGATATCGAGCATCTTCGCGATATTGAATTTTTTCACGAGCGACACGCCGATGATGGCGAGGACTCCGCCGATAACGCCGCCGTAGATGGCAAGTCCGCCGTTCCAGATAGCGATGGCATCGTAGAATGTGTTATAATTTTCGATCTTCATCAGAACGTAGTACGCTCTCGCGCCGATAACACCGCAGACGATGATGAAAATGGCGTAATCGAGCAGGTCGTCCGACGAGATCTTTTCGAATTTCGCGCGCGATGACGCGTAAAGGTATGCGAGGATCATGCCGACAGTGATGATTATTCCGTACCATGCGATGTCACGTCCGAAGACAGTGAAGGCAACGGGCGAGATCTGAAATTCGCCTATGCCAAGGCCGGGGAAAGAGAGAATATTATAATCGGGATTTCCCATATCGTTAAATCCTTTCTCTGTCAGTCGATGGGATAAACGGTGGAGAGTGCGAAGCGGTCTTCGAGGAAGATTCGCTTGAATGCATCTTCAACGTCCTCAAACGTTATCGAATTAAGCACCTCGCCGTATTCTAAAATGTCGCCGTCGTCGAAGATGAAGTCCAAAAATCCGTTCGCGATCGAATCGGTGCTGTCAAAGCCCTTGACGTAGTTGGCGTAAGCCACTCTGAAGCAGCGCTCGAAATCGTTTCTGTCAAGTCCGTTTTTGTGCAGCTTTTCGATCTGCTCTTTAAAACGGCGGTATACCTCGTCGGGATCTCCCGACTCACCCGATATCGATATAAGCGAGAATTTTTTGGTGTGCTCGCCCCAATATCCGAAGGCCTTCGATATAATTCCGTCGGTGTAAAGCGAGTTGTAAAGCTCGCTTGCGCGGTCAAAGAGCATATCGTTGAGGATCTCAAGACATCCGCGCATCTTCATTCGCTCGCGCGGATCGTCGGAGATGTCGGTGATCTTTACGCCGATGTCGAAAAGGGGCTTTGCAACCTGCATTTTGCGAGTCGAGTAGGCTTTGTATACAGAGGGCTTTTCTTCGGCGTATTCGCTTATTGTGTCGTACTCGGGTGATTTTTTGAGGATCCTGTCACATACCTCAAGCGTCTTTTCAACGTCAACGTCGCCGCATACGCAGAGCGACATATTGTTGAGGTTGTAGAAAATGTTGTAGCACTTGTATAAAAGCTCAGCCGTGATCTCGGAGATCGATTCGACCGTGCCTGCGATGTCAAGGCGCACGTTGTGCTTTTCGTAAAGACATTTGAGCATATCGAAAAGCAATCTATTTCCGGGGTTGTCCTCGCCCATGCGTATCTCCTGACCGATAATGCCCTGCTCCTTTTGTACGGTCTCTGCCGTAAAATAGGGATGGGTCACGAAATCGAGCAGTATCTCGAGCGATTCGTAAAAATTGTCGGTGGTGGAAAAGAGGTAGTTTGTCATGTTGAACGAGGTGTAGGCGTTGGCAGATGCGCCGGTGCGCGCATAGCGCAAAAAGGTGTCCTCGCCGTTCTCGTTTTCAAACATTTTGTGCTCCAAAAAGTGGGCAATTCCGTCGGGAACAACGGTAAATTCGCTGTCAGAGCGGGATTTGAACTTGTTGTCGAGCGAGCCGTAGCGCGTGCCGAAAAGAGCGTACGACGTGGAAAGAGCTTTCGGGAAAACGTAGACGTCAAGTCCGCTTTCATGCTTTATATAGTAGTATTTTTCGCCCACAAGATCGCTTTCTTTAACTTTTACGTTGTTTTTCATAGTATCAGCCCTCCTCGCTTTCGTTTTTGTCAAGAAGGGTACCCTTCATAAAGTATACGGTGTCGAGAGTGATGTTCTTTGCACATTCGATAACGTCGTCGACCGTTACCGCCATTACCTTCTCGGCAGTCTCTTCGGGAGAGGTGTCAAGGGAGGCATAGGCGCGGTTCATGTACCACGTTGCAATGGTGTCGGCGTTGTCCCCAATGCTCTTGTAACCGTTGATAAGCGACTTTTTGGCGGCGCTGAACTCCTCGTCGGTGATTTTTCCCTGACAGATGTCGTCAAGCTGAGCGAGGATCTCGCTTTGAGCAAGCTCTTTTTTTGCAACCTCGATGCCCGAGGCAACCACCATAATGCCCTTTTGGGCATGGGGGATTGCCTGACAGTAGTAGCAAAGGGAGAGCTTTTCGCGCACGTTCATAAAGAGCTTTGCCGCAGGTGAGCCGCCGAAGAGCTCGCAGAAGGTGGCAAATATGTGGTAATCGCCGTCGTCAAGGACCTTTCCCATTCTGAATCCGATAGAGAGCTTGCCCTGCGCGACAGGCCGTTCCTCGACGAATTCGCGCACGCTTTCGGCACGTCTTATGACGTTTGTCTTCGGAATGGGTGCAGGAGTGTGGGCATAGGGGGTGAATATCTCGGCAAGCTTTCTTTCGAGTGCGTCGAAATCGCAATTTCCCACGAAGTATATCTCAACGGGCGCGGTTTTGATAAGAGCAAGATAGTGGCTGTAAAGGGACTCGGGGGTGATTGCCTCGGTCATTTCCACCGATGCTGATGCAACCGAATAAAGCTCGCCGCGGCACATCTCCTCGATGCATCGCACGTTGGCGTAAGCGCCCTTGTTGTTGATTATCGATTTTACCGCATCGATCTGATTTGCTTTTTCCTGACTTACGTAGTCAGGACGGAAGGCACCATTTTCAAGAAGGGGACTAAAAAGGATATCGCCGATAAGTTCGATAGTGCCGCCCAAAATGTCGGTACCGTCGGTGACATAGCGGTTGTCGAGCATATTAGCGCCTATCTTAACGATCTGAGCCTCGCCCAGCTTCGAGCTGCCCGCCCAGACATTTGTCGAATAGAGCATATCGTATCGGCGCT
>JAFXHW010000134.1 GCA_017533545.1 Clostridia bacterium | reverse complement strand
GCTATGTCATTTTCTTGCGAAAGAGTATTTCATTATTTCAAAGAGATATGCAAAATCCCCCACGGCTCAGGGGAAACAGAAAAAATCGCCGAATACTGCGTTAAATACGCTGAAAAGCAGGGACTTCGCTGTCTTTACGACGACGCAGGCAACGTTATAATTTATGCCGACGGTACATGCGGTCTTGAAAATAAAGCTCCTGTTGTACTGCAGGGTCATCTTGACATGGTATGCGAAAAAACCGCTGAATGTAAAAAGGATATGTCAGCAGAGGGTATCGACGTTTACGAAAAGGACGGCTGGCTCACTGCCGACGGCACTACTCTCGGCGGCGACGACGGCATTGCCGTTGCGATGATGCTGGCCCTTGCAATCGACGAGAGCATCAGCTGTCCCAAACTGGAATTCCTCTTTACCGTATCCGAGGAAACGGGAATGGACGGTGCCAACGGATTTGACTATTCGTGTATCACCGCCGACAAGCTTATAAATCTTGATTACGAGGGAGAGGGCGCGGCCTGCACATCCTGCGCGGGCGGCGAGGACAGCACTCTTACCTTTGAATGTGACACGATACCTTTCCAGAATAAGGCGATCAGCATCAAGGTGTTCGGTCTTGCGGGAGGGCACTCGGGCGCAGATATCGATAAAAACCGCCTTTCGGCAAACAGAGTCATGGGCCTTGTCCTCGAGCGTCTTTACGACAAGATGCCCTTCAATCTCATCTCGGTAAACGGAGGCAGCAAGAGAAACGCCATCGCACGCGAATGCGAGGCGATAATCTCCGTTTTTGATGCCGATGCAGCAAAGGAAGAGATCAAAAATATAGGCGCGACCGTCTCGCGCGATATGATATCGTCTGCAGACAGAGGCTTCAGAATCCATGTCAATAAAGCGCACGCTTGTGATACGATGATGACCTTTGCACAAAGCGCAAGCGTTATCGACGGTATGTTCATCTCCCCCCACGGAATTGTTGCAATGTCGTCTGAAAAAGAGGGAATGGTAGAAGCGTCGACAAACCTTGGCGTTATTACCACCGAAAATAATACAGTCGTCATACATTTTATGAGCCGTTCGTCGGTTGAAAGTCAACTTGACAGAATCAAGATGAACATTGACAGAGTTGCCGTAAGACTTGGAGCTAAGGCTGAGCACAGCGGCAGATATCCCGGTTGGAAATTCAAAAAATGCCCTCTTCAGCAGAGCTATCTCGATACCTTTTCCGAGCTTTTCGGCAAGGAGGGGCATCTTGATGCTATACATGCGGGACTCGAATGCGGAATTATCACATCGGGCATTGCCAAGGCGCAAAACAAGGAGATAGATGCTATTGCGATAGGTCCCAATCTCTATGACATCCATTCGCCCGACGAGCGCATGGAGCTTGCCTCCTGCGAAAGAACGTATAAGCTCGTCTGTGCACTTGTCGAAAAGAAGTATTAAATAAAAGAGACCGATGCATCGCATCGGTCTCTTTTATTTACATTATCACTACAAATCCGTAAGGTTCAATTTCGATATCAACTTTATTGCTCGGATATTCGCCGATCACGCGATCGCAAAGCGGGTTGTAAAGGGT
>JAFXHW010000133.1 GCA_017533545.1 Clostridia bacterium | reverse complement strand
TTTGAGGGTAAGAGATACGACATGGGCTCGAAATTCGGCTTTATTATGGCCAACATCGACCGCAGCATCAACAACGACGAGCTTGGCGAGGACGTTCGCCGATACATTAAAGAGCTTGTAGAAAATGATTTTAAGATCAAATAATACATATTGAGGACTAAAATATGGAACGTATTTCAAAGGCCAATTACTATCTCGATATCGCACAGACCGTTGCTGAGCGCGGAACCTGCCTCCGCAAGCATTTCGGCGCTATCATAGTTAAAAACGACACCATCATCTCGACAGGATACAACGGTTCTCCCCGAGGTCGCGAAAACTGCTGCGATCTTAAGTTCTGCATCCGCGAAAAGCTCAATATTCCCAGAGGTGAACGCTACGAGCTCTGCCGTTCGGTTCATGCGGAGGCTAACGCCATCATCGCCGCCTCCCGCGATCAGATGCTCGATTCCACTCTTTACATGGTATGTATCGATCCCACAAGCGGCTCTCTTGTAGAAAATACCTCCAGCTGCAGTATGTGCAAGCGCCTGATAATCAATGCTGGCATCTCCACCGTTGTTATCCGAGACACAAAAGAGAATTATCGCGTAATCGACGTTCGTGACTGGATAATCAACGACGAGAGCGTTCAGGGCAAATTCGGTTATTGATCCCTTTGAAAGGTAACCCCGCTTAAAATGACAAAAACAACAAAAACAGCTCTTCTTTCTGTGCTGCTTCTCTGCGCATTAATATTTTCATCTTGCAGCGGAATCGTCAAGATGAAATACGAAGAAGAGTACCTGCTTGATTCTAAAAACGGCATTCGCTATCTTAAAGCATCGGTTAGCTACGAGCCGGTATCGACCGGAGAGCAGTATGCAAAGGCTGACGGAGTTGAGCTTTATACCATCCCCGGTGCCAATGTTACAGAATGGCTGAGCGAAAAATTCAAGGGCGTCGGTGCGGTGTATTATTCGGAAAATGTCCATCTGCCCACCATTGCCGAGTTTAATCCCACAAGAGCAATTATATGCTCGGGAAGCGAAAAACTGATCGGCATTGCCGCTATTGATGATGCCGATGTAATCCGCGAGATGTGCAGATTGCTTGACGAAGGCGAAAACGCCGAGATTACTTACATTGCTGACAGCTATCCGCTTAAATTTGTATCCGCCGACTATCCATTCCTCTATTACAACGTAATGTATACTGCCACAGAGGACGGCGGACGTTACCTTTATGACAGAGGCACACACAAAACAGTCGACATCGGGAATCTTTTAAAACCCTATTTTGAGTTTTGATTTTGAGTTTTGATATGGATCAGAATTTTATTATTTCACGAATGGGCGATGACGACATCGATGCCGTTTTGGAGATTGAAAACGAATCCTTCTCCGTTCCGTGGAGGAGAGTAGATTTTGAACGGTTTATAGCTGCGCCAAATGCAATTTTTTACACAGTCAAATGTGCCGAAGACATTCAGTGCTGTGACGAAAGCGGAAAATTTTACACTGTCCCTGCCGGAACAGTTGCCGGATATGCCGGAATGTACTTCGTATCCCCCGATATTTCCGATGACGGGCAAACTATTTACGAAGGAATGGGCGATATCGTCAACGTTGCGGTGAGAAAAACTCTTCGCCGTCGGGGAATTGCGCAGGATTTACTGAACACCCTTATTGACGATGCAAAAAAGCTTATTTTAAGCACTTTGATGCTTGAAGTGAGAGAATCCAACATATCGGCGCGCTCGCTTTACGAAAAAATGGGATTTAACGAAGTTGGAGTTCGCAAGAACTACTATTCAAATCCGCGTGAAAATGCGATACTGATGAATCTGTCAATCGATATTTTAAATTTTTAAACAGGGAAAAACTATGCTTATTTTGGCTTTTGAAAGCTCGTGCGACGAGACTTCGGCTGCAGTTGTCGATATGTCCGAGCACGGACGCATTATATTATCAAACAGAATAGCTTCCCAGATCGAGATACACAAGCTTTACGGCGGTGTTGTTCCCGAGATCGCCAGCCGCGCGCATACAGAAGCGATATCTTCGCTTGCATACGGCGCACTTGACGATGCAAAGCTCACCTTGGATCAGATCGATGCCATCGCCGTCACCAACCGTCCCGGACTTATCGGTGCACTTTTAGTCGGCGTAAGCTTTGCTAAATCGCTGGCATTCGCATCGTCAAAGCCGCTGATCGCCGTCGAGCACATTAGAGGTCACGTCGCCGCAAACTATCTCTCATCTCAGGATTTAAAGCCTCCTTTTCTGGCACTCGTTGTTTCGGGAGGACACACCTCGCTTATCGACGTTAAGAGCTACACCGAATACAATGTGATCGGCCGCACTCGCGACGATGCCGCAGGCGAAGCCTTTGACAAGGTCGGCCGCAAACTCGGTCTTCCCTATCCCGGCGGTGCCGAATTCGACCGAATGTCGTATCTCGGAGACAAGGACTACTTGAAAATGCCCTCCGCCGCCATTGCGGGTGACACACTTGACGTTTCGTTCAGCGGACTCAAAACGTTTGTAATTAATCACATAAACAGCACGCTCCAACGCGGCGATGAGCTGAAAAAAGAAGACATAGCCGCATCCTTTACCGCTGATGTGGTAAAATCGCTGACGGCGCGTGTCAAAAAGGCTCAGGAGATGCTCGGATACAAGAGCGTTGTTCTTGCAGGCGGCGTTGCGGCGAATTCTCATTTGAGAAAATCTCTTGCCGATTTTTGCGAAAGCCGCGGGCTTGATCTCTATCTGCCCCCTCTCTCACTATGCGGCGACAATGCCGCGATGATCGGCGCACAAGCCTACTATGAATATCTCGCGGGAAATCTCGCTGATGTTAATTTAAATGCTTACTGCACACAAAGATAATTTTTCTATACAAAGAGGTACTACCAATGAATTACGAAGCACAAATCAAAGAAGCATCCAAAAAGTTTGAAGATCTTCTCCGCGCACAGCTCGCGAGAGTTGAAAAGATAAATGCCAACCGTGACTTTATCGAATACGACAAGCTTGACAAGATCATCATCGGCGTATGCGGCGGCGACGGAATCGGTCCCACAATAACAGCCGCTTCCGAAAAGCTTTTACGTGTTCTCCTTAAAGACGAGATCGAAGCCGGCAAGGTTGAGATCCGCAACATTGAGGGTCTCACCATAGAAAACCGCGCCGCTCAGGGAAAAGCCGTTCCCGACGATGTTATGGAAGAGATCTATGCCTGCCACGTACTCCTTAAGGGTCCCACAACAACTCCCCGCGCAGGCGATCCCTGGCCGAATATCGAAAGTGCCAACGTTGCTATCCGCAAAAATCTTGACCTTTTTGCAAACGTACGTCCCGTCAAGGTTCCCGAACAGGGCATCGACTGGACCTTCTTCCGCGAAAACACCGAGGGCAGCTACGCTGTCGGCAGCCAGGGTATGCACGTTACCGACGACCTCGCGATGGATTTTTGCGTAACTACCACCGAGGGTACAAACCGCATCGCACGCCTTGCTTTCGAATATGCAAAGAACAACGGCAAGGATCACGTATCCATCGTTACAAAGGCTAACATAATCAAAACAACCGACGGCAAGTTTTTGCGCATCTGTGAAGAGATGGCAAAGGAATATCCCGAGATACGTACCGATGAGTGGTTTATCGACATCATGACCGCAAAGCTTGTTGACGAGAAGCGCCGTACCGACTTCAAGGTATTCATTCTCCCCAACCTCTACGGCGATATCATCACCGACGAGGCAGCCGAATTCCAGGGAGGTGTTGGTACTGCAGGTTCTGCAAACATCGGTAAGAAATACGCCATGTTCGAAGCCATCCACGGCTCCGCACCCAGAATGGTAAAGGAAGGCCGTGCAAAATATGCCGACCCCTGCTCCATGCTCCGCGCAACCGTTCTTCTCCTCTCCCACATCGGATATCAGGATCAGGCAAACCGTCTTGAAAAGGCTCTTGACTTCTGTATGTTCGAAGACAAGAAGATCAGCATCACCGGCCGCGATACCGGCGCAACATGCGATGAGTTTGTTGACTACGTTGCAGCAAACATTTAAACGAAACATATATGAATATATGCTCTCTGCCCCGCTCGACCCGCAGCCGTCTGCCGCGCTATTACAGATACGCGCGTGAGCTTTTAGGCTCGGACGTGCTCCGCATCAGCTCGAGCGAGCTTGCCGCCATGATGGAGCTTACTCCCTCGCAGATACGGCAGGATATGTCCCTTATAGGCCAGTTCGGTCAACAGGGCTACGGTTACAACGTGCGCGATATTTACGATGGAGTGGGTGATATTTTAGGCATGAACAGCATTCGTTCCGTGGTTATCGTCGGAATGGATCCTTTGGGTGAAGCACTTGCGAAGCATAACGCATTTGCTTCACGCGGAATCCGCATTGACGGGCTTTTCGATTACGGATCGGCCGTCGGAAAAACGATATCCTCCCACGAAGTTATGCCAATGTCACATCTTACCGAATTCTGTCTTGAAAAAAACATCGATATCGCTGTTCTCTGCGTCCCGCGCAACAATGCCATTGAGGCCTGCACGCTTGCCGTTGACGGCGGTGTCAGGGCGATCTGGAACATCACCGGCGCTGAGCTTCGTCCCCGCAAGAAAAGCAAAAAAATAACCGTACTTGACTTAAATATTGCAGACTGTCTTTTGTCCCTTTGCTGTTCATTAAATTTTAATGTAGAAGAATGAGTGACGTGAAATATGAAAGTGAATTTTAATTTCGGTTCCGGCGTTATCACCCTTCCCGCATCGGTAATCGAGCATCTTGAACTTGCCGATTCTATCGACCTGAAGGTTTTGCTTGTTTTGGCATCTGACAATTCTATAACCATGCACGACGATTTTGAAAGAAAAATCGCTAAAGCTATCGGTTGCAGAAGCGACAAGGTTTCGGCCGCTGTACGCTATTGGAACGAAGCAGGCGTAATTTCTACAGATATCAAGTCAAAAGAACAAGTAATCACTCAAAAGAGTGAGACTGAAAGTGAAAAATCGACCAAGAAATCTGGCACTGATACAAAAATTGTTGCTCCCGTGCGCGAAATTCCCACATACAGCGGTGAGGAGATGGAACGTCTTTTGGAAGAAAACGACGGAAGCCGCCGCTACCTGCTCAAAATGTGTCAGGAGATCACGGGCAGAATCTACAACGTGTCCGAGGCCAACAAGGTCATCGCAATGTCGGATTTTTTGGGACTGAGCAACGAGCATATTCTTATGCTCTTTACATACTGCAAACAGCACGGCAAAACATCCGTTCAGTACATTGAAAAAATGGCATACAACCTCTATGACGAGGGAATTGACACATATGACAAGCTCGATATTTATTTCAAGCGCAAGGAAGCCTACGAAAGTATCGAAGGACACCTTCGCACAATGTTCGGAATAGGCGACAGAGAGCTTACAACAAAGGAAAAGAGATTTGTCAAGAGATGGGTATATCAGTTCGCCTTCTCCGAAGAGATGCTGAGAAAAGCATACGAGATCACCGTTGACCATTCGAAGACCGGACGTTTCAACTTCTCGTATATGGACAAGGTGCTTGAAAATTGGCACGCCATGGGATATACCGAGGTCTCGCAGGTCGAGCAAGCATCAAAGAAGCGCGCCGAAGTGCGTCCCGCATCCGCAGGCAGCTTCAGCACGGATGAATTTGTTTCGCTTGCACTCAAAAAGAGCTACGGCACTGAAGAGGAAAATGCCGCTCCGCGTGCTCACAGCACCAGTGAATACGTAACACACGCGCTGAAAAAGACTTACGGAATCGAAGACGAAAAATCGTCTTCAAACGATGAGTTTTTGGAGCTTCCCCTCTTTGATGAAGTGAAAAACGAGCCATTTGAAGAGGATCACACATATGACACCTCTGAAATATTTGCTCTCGTTGCAAGACGGCTCACAGATGAAAATAACAAAAACAAGGCATAATAAGACTCTTAAATAACATTTAAGGATGTAAGAAATGTTTAACCGAGACAACTATAACCGAGTTACCGAGGCCTTCGCAAAAAAACGATCTGATGCACGCGATGCATCAGATGCCAGACTCTATGAGGTATATTCTCTCGACAGCCGAATAAAGAGTATCGATGATCAGCTTTCGCTTATCGGCGTTCGAATCTTTGAGCAGACCGTTCGCGGAAAGGAAAATCTTGATGCCCGTCTTGATCAGATAAGAAAGGAAAGCGAAGATCTTCGCCGCGAGAGAAAAGAGCTCCTCGAAAAGCTCTCTCTTCCCGAGGATTATACCGATATCCACTACGAATGTCCCATTTGCCGCGACAGCGGAAGCGTCGGCTTTTCGATGTGCACCTGCTTCAAGCGTGCTCTCATCGAAGAAGGATACAAGAGTTCGGGAATTGCACGTCTTATGAAGACGCAGTCGTTTGAAAGCTTCGATCTCAGCTATTATGAGGGTGACAACAAGCGCCAGGCGACGACGAACCTGCAAAAGTGCCGCAGCTATGCCGAAAATTTCGGTACGGGCGATTGTCAGCACCTCATTCTCAGGGGCAATACCGGTCTTGGAAAGACTCATCTGTCTACCTCGATTGCAAAAGTTGTCGTTGAAAAGGGCTATGACGTTGTATACGAGTCGGCGCAGAACATTTTCAATGCATTCGAAAACGAACGTTTCCGTCACGATGCAAGTGCAAATACGGCGAGATTTTTCGAGTGCGATCTGCTTATATGTGATGACCTCGGCACCGAAATGTCGACTCAATTTACCGTATCGGCGCTATATAATCTGATCAACACCCGAGTAAATTCCGAACGCGCCACTATAATCAACACAAATCTTTCTTTTGCAGAGCTGCAATCACGCTACACCGACAGAATATTCAGCCGTATGCTCGGCGAATTTTCGATAATCGAGTTTTTGGGTAAAGACGTCCGTTTGCAGAAATTGACAAGATAATAAAAGGAGAATAATATGAGCCGCGCCGATAATATTTTTATAGAAAATTGCCGTGATATTCTCACAAACGGCACATGGGATACCGACCTTCCCGTACGCCCCAAGTGGAGCGACGGCACTCCCGCGCACACCGTTAAAAAATTCGGTATTGTAAACCGCTACAATCTGGCTGAGGAATTCCCTATCCTCACTCTTCGCCGTACCTACTACAAGACCGCGCTTGATGAGCTTCTCTGGATCTGGCAGAAGAAATCCAACGTCATTGCCGAGCTCGGCTCCCATATCTGGGACGAGTGGGCCGATGAAAACGGTACTATCGGAAAAGCTTACGGATATCAGCTCGGTGTTAAGCATATATATAAGGAAGGCGAATTTGACCAGGTCGACCGACTTCTTTACGATCTGAAAAACAATCCCGCAAGCCGCAGAATGATTACAAACATCTACGTTCACTCCGATCTTCACGAGATGATGCTCTACCCCTGCGCTTATTCGCTTACCTGCAACGTATCGGGCAACAAGCTCAATGCGATTTTAAATCAGCGCTCTCAGGATATGCTCACCGCCAACAACTGGAACGTATGCCAATATGCGATGCTCGTTCACATGCTTGCACTTTCATCCGGACTTGAGGTCGGCGAATTCGTGCACGTTATCGCCGATGCTCATATCTACGACCGCCACGTTCCGATCGTCGAAAAAATGCTTGAAAGTCCCACCTTCGATGCACCCAAGCTCAAAATCGAACCCAAAACAGATTTCTACTCCTTCACTCGCGACGATTTTAAGCTTATCAAATACAAATTCAATGAATTTGACACCGAAATCCCGGTTGCCATATAATAAAAAGGAAGAAAAACCATGTTTGCAATAGTTGCCTGCGGACGCGATTGGTCGATGGGACGCAACGGCGGACTGCTCATCAATCTGCCGCCTGACCTCAAGCGTTTTAAAGAGATAACGATGGGTAAAGCGGTAATTATGGGTCGTGCGACTCTGCTTACCCTGCCTAAATCGAGACCGCTCAAAGGGAGAGAAAATTTCATTCTTTCCCGCGATGTTAATTACAAAGTCGAGGGTGCTACTGTTATAAACAGCTACGACGAGGCCAAGGCTGTTGCCGAAAAGCACGGCGACGGGATCGCCTGCATCGGAGGGGCTGAAGTATACAAGCTGCTCTTGCCATTGTGCAACAAGGTCTATCTCACCCGCATTGATGCCGATTTTAACGATGCCGACAAATTCTTCCCCAATCTCGACGAGCTCGGCTGGTCAAAGGGCGACGAAGAAGAACACGAATTTGAAGGAATAAAATTCTCCTATATTACCTACACGAAATAACGTTATGCCGTTTCGAGGAGTTCTCGGAACGGCTGTTTATTTATTATTTTTTTCGGCAAAATAATGCATATTTAACCATTTATTTAAATAAAATGCATAAATAATACATTTTAGGTTAAAAAGTATTGACATATCCATAAAAAAGTTGTATTATAATATTAATGTACTTTAACGCAATAATACGTTAAAATGAGTATATTGTCACAAACCACAGTTAATAATTTTTATAATATAAAGGAGTACAACCATGAAAAGAACATTATCTTTAATCATCGTTGCTTTAATGCTCGTAACACTTTGCTTGACATCCTGTTCGTCTTCCGGCAAGATCTTCCTTGCAACCGGTAGTGAGACAGGTACATACTATTCCTTCGGTAACGCTCTCGGTACCGTTCTTTACGATAAGATCGGTCAGGAATTCAGCGTTCAGTCTACCGGCGCTTCCAAGGCCAACATCCAGCTCGTAGCTGACGGTGAAGTTTCCATGGCTATCGTTCAGAACGACGTTATGGACTATGCGTTCAACGGCACCAACACCTTCGCTACCGACGGCGCTATCAAGGGCTTTTCCGCAGTTTGCACCCTCTACCCCGAGGTAGTTCAGATCATTGCGAAGCCCGGCATTACCAGCGTTGCCGACCTTAGGGGCAAGAACGTATCCGTCGGTGATGCAGGTTCCGGTACCGAGTTCAATGCCAAGCAGGTATTTGAAGCTTACGGTATGACATTTGATGACATCAACAAGCAGTCGCTCGGATTCACCGACTCTGCCGACAAATTCAAGGACGGCCAGCTTGATGCATTCTTCACCGTTGCAGGCGCTCCCACCACCAATATTGCAGAGCTTGCTACCGCTAACGATTTCGTAATTCTCTCCATCGGTGCTGAACAGCTTCAGTATCTCCAGGAGCACTACGCTTATTACACTCCCTACACCCTTTCTGCTAATACCTATGCAAAGCAGACCGAGGATGCAGTTACCGTTGCAGTAAGAGCGACCATCATCGCAGCCGACACTCTCAGCGAAGAGACCGTTTACAACATCACCAAGGGTATCTTCGAAAATATCGATGCCATCAAGGCAGTTCATGCAAAGGGCGGAGAGCTCTCTGTTGAAAGCGCAATCACCGGTATTTCGATCCCCTTCCATCCCGGTGCAGAAAAGTACTTCAAAGAAATCGGCGCTATCAAATAATTTATAACGTTGCAAAGTAAAACTATCAACAGAAGCGACAAAGCCGCAGTTTTTATCTCTGCGGCTCTCCTTCTTTTAATAACAGCTCTCATTTTTTTGTCATCGTGCTCAAACGAGTATGAAAAGTTGGTTATACGTAATCAGGAAAGCGGTAAAATTTACGCCTCCTACCCCTGTCCCAACGGCACGCAGTTTTCTGTTGAGTTTACCCATTCGGTAAATAAATCACCGGTTATCGACGTTTTTGAGGTCAACGACGGAGTTATTTCGGTCGTCGAAGCGCGCTATTACAC
>JAFXHW010000132.1 GCA_017533545.1 Clostridia bacterium | reverse complement strand
TCCTCCACATTCGGGACAAGGTCAAGCAGGGGGTAGTTCTTCATTGTTCGCTTTATCTTTTGGTTGTGTTCTGCTTTCGGATGCTTTAACTGCAGTTGTTATTAAGGGAGATTTTTCTATTTTTTCTGGATTTTGATTATTGGGTTTTTGCGGTTGACTTTTTTCTGTTTCAACTTTTATAATTGGAGGCTTTTGGTTTCTGATTGCTTCAACATCTTCAATTATTTTACCAAAACCATATAAGGTTATAACAGATAGCCATGCCATTATACAACCGACAACTACTGCGATTGGAGCAAGGAAAATCAAATACCATAAATCGTCAATAGCGATAAAAGCACAAAAAAACAATACTACTCCACTGATAATACTTAAAACAATATCAGTCTAAGCAATTGCTTTTGCAACTTTTTGGATTTTTACGCCTATGTCGTCAAACATTATGCTATTCCAATCTTTATTCATAGTAAATCTCCATTTCAATTTTTTATTTTATTTTTGCACACAACATTCAAAAAAACAAGCCTTGCAGTATAAATCTCCTTGTTTTGCAGATACTAACATAGCAAATCTGTAAATCAAAGGAGATTTATCATAAATGAAAGCAACCGGAATAGTAAGAAGAATAGACGATTTAGGTCGTGTTGTTATACCGAAAGAGATAAGAAGAACCATGCGTATCCGCGAGGGCGACCCGCTTGAAATATACACCGATCGTGACGGCGAGGTGATATTCAAAAAATACTCGCCCATCGGTGAATTAAGCGAATTTGCCTCGCAATATGCAGAAACACTTCACAAAACAGGTGGATTTGCCGTTGCGATATGCGACCGCGATGCCGTTATCGCTTGTGCCGGACTTCCCAAGCGCGAGCTTTTCGAAAAGCGTCTTTCCGCAGAGCTTGAGAGCATCATCGAAAAGCGCGCTCTCTATGTTGCAAAGCAGGAGAAGGCCGTTTTAGTATCAAACGACGATTCAAACGGCTGGCAGGTCGGATGCGCAATGCCCATTATTGCAGACGGCGACATCACGGGCTGTGTGCTCTCTTTGCGCTCGGCGGCGGAGCTTTACGTCCCCGCAAACGACATCGAGCAGAAGCTTGTGCAGACGGCGGCCGGATTTCTCGGAAAACAATTTGAGGATTAAACGCAAAAAAGCGCGGATTTGATATCCGCGCTTTTTATATTATACTTGTCAGCTCAGTTCAAGCTCGTCTTTTGAGGGGAAAGCAGGGTACACGTCGTCAAGAGTGTCGGAATACCAGTATGCGACCGATGAAATATCGTCCATCAGCGGGCGGTATCTGCCCTCGCTGCGCCAGCCGAGCGCCTGGATCGTGACTCTGATATCATTTTTGAAATATATCGGGTCGGTGATGTGCCAGCGGTACATATTGAAATATCGCTGGGCTGCATAGGTTGCGTCGGTGTGATCGACCTTGTACATTCCGGCATATGGAGTGCAGAATTCGGTGTATCGGCCATCTACGTCGAAATTGTGCGAGCCGCAGAAATAATCTTCTGTGCCCGTACCGCAGATGGTGGGATGCTCGCCGTCACCGTCGATGTAGAATTTGATCTCGCCTTCGCCCCACCAGCCGTTGTTTTTCACTCCCCAATACATATATGTGCCGACATAGTGACCGCATCCCTTTATATTGTCAAGGATAACGTAGGGCGTTTTATATGGCAGGGGATTTTGACGGCGGAACTGTGCGTGGAAATAGAGAGTGCCCTCGTCAAGCTCTTTTTCCTCACAGTCGATCTGGTAGTAGACGTGGCAGTTTGTGTCGGAAAGATTTTCGATCTCGATTTTGAATCCCTTGTAGTAGGGCATCTCAAAATAGCAGTTCAGCCCCTTTTTAGGGTTTACGCATACGGCAAGGCTTGACAGTTGACGGTATTCGTTGTGATTTGCCGATGCAAAAAAGTCGGCGAGTGGTGCTTCGACTGCCGGATTGTCGTGTCCGTCAAAGAAGATGCGCAAAACGAGTCCGCGTCCGTACATCAATGTATCTGCGATCCAGATGTGCTTTATCGCGCCCTGACCCTTAATGTCGGCGATGGTTATCTTTCCTCTTGCCGCCACTTCAAGGCAGGGATTGACCTTCCAGCCGATGCCGAGCTCGCGCGAAGCAATGTGTGCTGTCCCCTCTTCGGGACGCATCATTGCACCTTTGCCCTTTTCGCCCGTCATATTTTCGGCGGACAGTGAAAACGATCGTATATTCTTTTTTGTAGTCAATGAATTTAACATATTTTGATCCTTTCAAAAAACGCTATTGATATTTTATCACTTATATGCTACAATACAAATATCTATTGTTGGCATTTATTTAACATTTCTTGCGAGGATGTCATGAATATAAATACGATAAATCCATACATACGTCTGGCAACCGAATCGATCTTACCCTCATTTTTTTATATGAAGCAAAGGGTTCTTTTCGATTTTGAGCTGATATACGTCGAGCGCGGAAGCTTTACGCTTTGGTACGGAGGCGTTAGGTACGACGCTAAAGAAGGGGATATCATTCTCCTTCATCCGAATGTCAAACACAGCATCGAAAGCGAGCGAGGCGAGATCTCCCAGCCGCACATCCATTTCAGTCTGATATATTCACCCGAGAGCAGCGCCACTCCGATATCGTTCAAGGATTCATCTGCCTTTAGTGAAAGCGAGCGTCAGCTTGTCGAGTACGACCCCTTTGCCTTTTACACGAGTCCGTTTGTCAAGTGCGAGGATAAAAAGGAATTTTTACGCCTTTTTTACCGCATCGTCTGTGATAAGAGCGATAAAAATCAGATCAGAAAAAAGGGACTGCTGCTCGAAATACTCGATATTATAATCGGAGAGAATTTCGAGAACGCGCTTTCTTCCAATGAGGGCGAGGTGTATTCAGTAGTGCATCACATCAAGGATTTTATCAAATCGGAGTCAGCGCACAAGATGAGCCTTGACGATTTTGAAAAGCAGTTCGGATACAACAAATACCACATCGAAAAGCTGTTCAAAAAGCAATTCGGGGTGGGGCTTATACAGTATCGCAACAAAATACGGCTGCTTTCGGCGCGTGAGCTGCTCAAAAACAAGAGTGTGACCGAGGTAGCCGAGATAGTGGGATATTAATCGATATATTCATTTTCACGCGCGTATAAGAATCATTTCGGCAAAAGCCCCGAAAAGGCGAAAAACGGCTAAATGAGAGCGAAAATCGCTTGACATTCACTTTTATTGAGTATATAATATACAATAAGGATAAATATAAACAAAGCAAATTCAAGGAGAATAATACAAATGGCCGATAAGAAAAAGAATGCATCCGTAAGAACGGGTTTTACCGTATCCTCTATAAATGAGATAATCCGCAAAAACGCTCTTGACAATCCCACCAGAGCTTCCTATATGTATATGAAGGGCTCGGTTGACATGCATGCCAACCATGAGGCTATAAAGAATGTAGTTGATGCCGCACGCGTAGGATTTGAGATGCTGGGCATGGAAGGTGCGAGAGTTGCCGTTGTAGGCGACAAATCGGTAGAGCTCGTTACCTGCTATCTTGCAGCGATGTGCGTACCCGGAAGTGCTGTATATATCGATCCCGCACTCGAGCCCGAAGCTCAGCGCGCACAGATCAACGAGGCCAAGTGCGAATGCGTTGTTTTCACCCGCGGAAGCCGCAGCAACTACATCGGACATCAGAGCGAGCTGCCTAAGGTACGCTTCTTCATTCAGGTTGATACCAATGCGAAGTTCATCGATCAGTCGGGCAACCGCGACGACGTTCTTCCCGAATCGACCAACCTCGATTACGCAACATTCATAAAATTCGGCTTTGCGTTACATAATATAGGCAAGGCATCACCCATGCCCGCGCCCAAGCCCGACAAGGAATGTGCCGTATTCTTTGATGACGAAGGCAATATGACTACCATGACTCAAAAGGAGTTCTTTGACAAGCTCAACGAGATCCATGCGGCAGTTGAATATTCGGGCGAGGATCTGTTTGTTTCTATTCAGCGTCTCGGCAATATAAACGAGATGTTCTACGGAATTCTTGCTCCCCTTATGGCGGGTGCATCGGTCGCATTCGGTGACAACGGCAAGAACTCGGTCCGCGACATTAAAAAATATCGCCCCGACGTCCTCCACGTTACCGTTGATATGCTCAATTCGATCTATGCGGCTATGAAGGTCGAAGCTGCAAAGAACGGCGGAGAGGAAAAGTTCGATAAGAAGATCGCACTTGTTGTAAAGTTCAAGAAGTTCCATCTTGATCTGTCCAAAAAGCAGTTCGCAAATGAATTTGCGCTCATAGGCGGCAGAGTAAAGAAGATGGTCTGCGTTGCAAACGGCGCCAAGCTCGATGCACAGATGCTTTCCGATTTCGATGCTATGGGCATCAAGGTAATAATCAGATAAGACAAAAATTGAGGTGCCGCATCTGCGGCACCTCATTGAAAATTTGCATATTCGATATCAGAATCGGGGGACGTAGCTTTCTCCGCTTTCAAGATCATACCATGTGAAAATACCGTCCTCATATACGATATAGCTATGCGGGGAGGACTGCTTCGGAATGGATACCGAACCGGGATTTATAAATCTTCCGCCGTTATCGCTTTTGTGATCTACCGGAACGTGGGTGTGACCGTATACGATCACCTCATCCGATTTCGGAGGAGCGTACGAATCGAGCTTGTGGCCATGAGTGGCCGTGATCTTTGTTTTGCCGTCGAAAAGGAAAGCGTAGTCGGCCAAAACGGGGAAAGAAAGCATCATCTGGTCTACTTCCGCTTCGCAGTTGCCTCGGACGCAGAGGATCTTATCATTAATCTCGTTGAGCGCTGCGGTAACCTTTTTGGGATCGTAATCGCGGGGCAGGTCGTTGCGTGGACCGTGGTAAAGTATATCTCCGAGCAGCAAAAGACGGTCGGGGTTTTCCGCTTTCACCTTCTCCAAAAGGAGAGAACAATAGCAGTAAGAGCCGTGTATATCGGATGCAATAATCAGTTTCATTTATGTAATTCCTTTCGAGCTACTGTCAGATAATTATAGCACAACTTTTTACTATCGTCAATTACCTTTTTGATATAAAAATTGATTAAAGGGGGCAGCTTTTTTGTACGACGGCATTCATTTTCTTTCATACGGTAAGGGATGCATTCACGCAGGAATGCTCTATCCTTCAAGAAAAGCGGGACGAGGCGAGATACTCTATCTTCACAGCGGAAATCTCGACATTTGCGAAGGATACCGCGAATATCGTCTGAAGGCGGGACAGGTACTGCTGCTTGACGGTCAGAACCGTCACTACGGCTTTCGCGAGTGCAGCGAGGATACCTTTTTCACGCGCATCGTCTTCGAAGGCTCGATAAGCGATGCCGACATCGCCGTTCTTGCCCATAAGGTGTTCATTCCCGCTCACCCGGAGCGCTTTGAACAGCTCCTTTCGCTTATACTCGAATATTACAGCCTGCCCGAATATCCTGCCGAGTCGGTCGACAGTATTCTGCGCCTGATAATCACGGTCTTGCAGGTTGACGGCCTTCCCGTTGACGACGATTCGAATGAAAAGCTCAAGCTTTGCAGTGCAATATGCGACTACGTCCACGAAAAGAAGGGCGTTTGCAAGAGTGCTGAGGTGGCGGAGCATTTCGGATATACCGCAAAGTATCTGTCGGTCGTCTTTTGCGCGCGCTATTCCCGCGGACTTAAATCGTATATCGATGCCGTGCGCCTATCCTATTTAAAGCTGTCGCTCGCATCGGACATGACCGCCGCCGAAGCGGCAAAGACAGCAGGATTTGAAAGCCTCAAATCGATGCAGGACCTTTTCCGCTACAACACCGGCATGACGGTCAACGAATGGATGACCGAGCATTAATACATAAAAATGACGCCGCGCGCCGATCGACACGACTGTCTTTTGCGTGCGGCATTTTTACCCCTTATCCCCAATGGAGAAAATAATGAAAAAAACGAAAAACCCCTTAAAAGAAGTTAAAAACAAGAGCTGGATGTATTTTTTGATGCGCCGCAGAATTGTAACCATTCTGCTGCTTGCTATCCAGCTTGCGTTTATTATATATCTGATCTTTTCGTCAAGCCTTTTGTCAAGCACGATAGCCCTCTTTTTAAATGCGCTCAGCGTAGTTGTGTGCATATACATCGTAAACAAAAGCGACAAGACTTCGTTTAAGCTCGCCTGGGTATTTATGATAATGGCCTTCCCGCTTTTCGGCGGAATGCTTTACCTCTTTTTCATGACCCAAAAATCGCTTAGACGGTTCAAAGAAAAGTACAGCGAAAACGAAAGAGAGATAGGCCCGCTCTTCTTCAAAAACGGTGATTGCCTTGACAAGGCTGAAAAGGACTGTCCCGAAAGCGCCGGACGAATGAGATATTTGCAGAAAAAATGCTCATTTCCCGTTTTTTCGTCGAGCGAATGCGAGTATTTTCCTTCCGGTATAAAAAAGCTCGAACGGCTCAAAGAGGAGCTCGAAAAGGCTGAAAAATACATCTTTATCGAGTATTTTATCATTTGCGGCGGCAAAATGTGGAGCGAGATATTCGAGATCCTCAAAAGAAAGGCCGCCGAAGGGGTTAAGGTCAGAGTATTATACGACGATATCGGCAGTTTCTTCTTTTTGCCCAACAACTATCCCAAGATACTTGCCGCTTACGGCATCGAGTGCATGGTGTTCAACAAATTCCGACCCTTCCTTACCACCGCATCGAATAACCGCGACCACAGAAAGATCGTATCTGTCGACGGAAAGGTGGCCTTTACAGGCGGAATAAACATATCCGACGAATACATCGGCGAGGTTGAAAAGCACGGCAGGTGGAAGGACAGCGCCGTCATGATAAAAGGCGACGGGGCCTGGAGTCTGACGCTTATCTTCCTCGAAATGTGGCAGATATGCTGTACCGAAAAAAGATGCCCCTTCAAAGCGGATGAGGACTTGACGGTCTTCTATCCGGGCAAAAGTGATATCAAGCATCAAGGCTACGTTCAGCCCTACGCCGACAGCCCGCTCGATCGCGAATACGTCGGCGAGAACGTGTACACGAGCATTATCAGCTCATCGCAAAAGTATCTCTATATCACAACCCCCTATCTCATAATCGACGATGCCATGACCGAAAGCCTCGTATACGCCGCCAAGCGCGGAGTGGACGTGCGCATCATCACGCCCGAAATCGGAGATCATTGGTACGTTCACACCACAACGAGGTCGTATTATCACGATCTGATCTCAAACGGCGTACGTATATTTGAATACAAGAACGGCTTTTGCCACGCCAAGCTCTTCGTTTCGGACGACGCTGTGGCAACGGTGGGTACGGTCAATTTAGACTATCGATCGCTTTACCACCATTTCGAGTGCGGCTGCTGTTTTATGGACAGGCAGATAATAGACGACGTCAAAACGGATTTTCTTGACACCGAAAGGGAGTCTCGAGAGATACGGGCAGAGGACTGCAAACGCGGCTTTTTCATCTCTGTAATACAGACGTTTTTGCGCCTAATGGCCCCTTTGATGTAAAAAAAGAAGGTTGTAAAACAACCTTCTTTTTGTTTGTGTAATGAAAATCCACTCGCCTAACGACGGATTCTTTTACTTAATGCTTGAAATGTCTCTTTCCGGTGAATACCATTGCAATGCCCGCTTCGTTTGCGGCCTTGATGGATTCCTCATCGCGGATCGATCCGCCGGGCTGGATGATAGCGGTAATGCCTGCCTTTGCAGCAGCCTCAACGCAATCGGAGAAGGGGAAGAAAGCATCGGATGCCATAACGGATCCGGCGGCCTTGTCGCCTGCATACTTGATTGCAAGCTCAAGCGCGGTGATTCTGTTGGTCTGGCCGGGGCCTACGCCTGTTGTTGCGCCGTCCTTGCAGAGAACAATCGCGTTGGATTTGGTATGCTTAACGGCCTTCATACCGAAAATAAGGTCCTTCATCTGCTCTTCGGTAGGAGCCTTTTCGGTTACGACCTTGATGTCTTCCATATTGAAGAGCTCGGTATCGAGGGTCTGAACCAAAAGTCCGCCCGCAACCTTCTTCATATCGAACATTTCGGGAGTGTTGGGTTTTGCGATATCGGGGAGGAGGAGAACGCGGATATCCTTCTTTTTCTGGAGAACCTTGAGAGCATCGGGAGTATATGCGGGAGCGATGATGATCTCGAGGAAGATCTTGGACATTTCCTTTGCGGTCTTGAAATCGATCTTGCGGTTTGCAACGACGATGCCGCCGAAAATGGATACAGGGTCAGCCTCGTAAGCCTTCATGTATGCATCGTAGATGGTATCGGCAGTGCCGATTCCGCAGGGATTTGCATGCTTAACAGCAACAACGCAGGGACCGTCGGCGGAAAATTCCTTGAGAACGTCGAGTGCGCCGTTGGCATCGTTGATGTTATTGTATGAGAGTTCCTTGCCGTGAAGCTGCTCTGCTGCGGCGAGAGTTCCGCTGTAGCCGTTGCCGATCTCGCGATAGAAAGCGGCTTTCTGATGCGGGTTTTCGCCGTAACGCATATCCTGTACCTTATCGTAGGTAACGGTGAAGCTGTTCGGGAAGGGCGAGGAATTGGTTTCCTTGCGGAGATAAGAAGCGATAAGTGTATCGTAAGAGGAGG
>JAFXHW010000131.1 GCA_017533545.1 Clostridia bacterium | reverse complement strand
TGATAGGAAATCGTACCACAGATGGTTCTCCTGCGGTGTAGCATTTTTACGAAGATTTTTTGCAAGAGTAATATTCTTTTCGTTGTAATCAAGCGACATACTTACTCCTCCAAAGTTTTATCGCTTCCATTATATCGCAAATCGGCAGAGAAAACAAGTTCTCTGCCGATTTGTGCCTTTAAATTCTCCGTTAAGAACAACAGAGAAATCAGGCGGGGGGCTTTTTTCATTCAACTCCGACCGAGCGGAGAATGTTCATCGTCCAGGATGCGACGTTGGGGTTATACATATTGTTCATAATAAGCACATCGCGAAGCGGATAGTCGCGCAAAAGCTCGTATACGTTGAAGCTTACGTGACGAGGATCGACAACGATAATGTTGCCGTAGTTTTCGCAAAGGTAGGGCACGAATGCATTGCCGTAGGAATCCTTGAAAACGAGAATATTCATATCCTGCGGATTTTCGGGCACATTGATGATCGTATAAGGATTATCGCCCGTGATGAATGCTCCGTAGTTGCCGTATTTGGGCAAAATACAGCTGCTGTACTTATACGACGTACCGTTTTTGTATATCGTCATGGTATGCTCTTTTGTGGGCATGTAAGCGTAGATACTGTCTACAATGCTCTTGACTCGCTCATCGCCCGTGAAGGCATACATCGTGCCCCGGAACTTGGAGCTTATAAGCTTTTCTTCCATATCTTCAAGCTTTGCGGGTTCAAGACCTACCGATTCGCAGAACGCCTTATATGCATAGTATGCGCCGCGGTTTGTCCAGTGGTGGTCGCTCTTGAAATAGAGGTATTCGTCGCGATGCAGCCAGAGCTCGCCAAATGCATTTACAACGTTGACCGTGTCATTGCACAGCTCGTCAATGTTGTTTATCATCTTGTTCTGGTCGGTTATTCTTCCCTTTCCGAAGGTGTCAAGTTCAAGCATTGCCGACGACAGCGGTGCCGTTACAACACTCATGTTGGAATCGGGGAAAAGCGATGCAAGATATTCGCACATCTTGGCATATTGAGATGCGTTCTTCTCGACGTAATAGGGGATTGAGTAGACCGCATCCTTATAAATTACAAGTCCGCTGGTCAGTATCTCGGGCTCTTCGGTAATTATTTGCGAGCTGCCGCCGTTCTGCTCCACAGGAGCAATGGATACGGATATGTTTACGGTACAGCTTGCCTCTTTTTCGCCGACGATAGCAGTGATCGTTGTCTTGCCGGCGGCGAGAGCCTTGATCTCAAGTCCGTCCGAAAGAGGCGTGAGCTGAGTAATGGCGGGGTTCGTATTGCGCCACTTGATCGTTACGTTGGAGCTTGCGGGGATCGTTTTAACCGTCAGCGTAAAGGTATCGCCTACAGTAACGAATTTTTCGCTGTCACTGAGCGAAACAGATTTGATAATCGGCTTGATAATAATTTGAGATGTTTCCTCTTCTGTAGTATCCTCGCCGCTTGTTTCCTCGCCGTCGGTGTCGGTGCTTTCCTCTTCGGTATCGGTGGTAACGGGAGGCATAATAATTATTTCTTCCGATTCAGGCTCGGTCTCGCTTTCGCTTTCGCGCTCGGTGATCTCGGGGATATCGATCTCGATTCCCTCGGTATCCTGCGGATTGACGGTTATAAAGTGAACGTCGTCATCTTTTGCGGGAAGTCCGTACAAAAGCTTCCATTCCTTTGCAAAGGAAATGAGCTCCTCACGAGCCAAAAATGTATCAGAAACGAACAGGTCAATATCGGCAAAATAGCTTCCGTCGAGAAGAGTAGCAAAAGAAAACTCGGGGAATTTTGCCAGCGTTCTCTGCTCGGTGAGCGACTCAGTCGGACGGTCGGGCTGATATATATTGAGAGCTGCAACGGCAAAAAATGCAACAGCCACAAGCGAAAGGACGATTATATCAATTTTCTTTTTCATAACACATACACCTTTCGCAAATATCAGAAACGGAAATAAAGGAATGGATTATACGAATTGCCTGCGAGCATCGCAGTCGAGATAGCAATAACGGCAAGTGCAAAAACGGTCTTGCAGATGCGTCCGACGGCATAAGAGCCGTTTTCGCCCATCTTTGACGTGATTTTGCAAAGCACTTTCGGGATGATCGGCGTGCAGAATATGACGGCGACAACAAGCAGGAAAAGATTTGAGCGGAGAATGGACATCTCGTAGATATCGCCGATCGAAGAACCGATGCCGAACATCACTTTAAGTCGGGGCAAAAGATCCTCGGTATAGTAGAATATCGTCCAGCCGACAAGGGTGACGAATATCATATAGGCGTAGGATACAACGGTCGATATTCCCTTGTTTATCTTTTCGCCTATGGGCATGAATACAAGCTTTTCAAGTATCAAAAGGAGCGCGTAGAAAAGTCCCCAGATGATAAAATTCCAGGACGCGCCATGCCACATACCTGTCAAAAACCATACGACGAGTACATTTCTCAGCCACTTGAGAGAGGAGCATCGGCTGCCTCCGAGCGGGATATAGAGATAGTCGCGGAAAAAACTTCCCAGAGAGATATGCCAGCGGCGCCAGAACTCGGTAGCCGAGCGGGAAATATAGGGGTAATTGAAGTTTTCTTTGAACTCAAAGCCGAGCATTTTGCCCATGCCTATCGCCATGTCCGAATATCCCGAGAAGTCGTAGTATATCTGCATGGCGAAAAAGAGTGCGCCAAGCCACGAGCCCGAAACAGTCGCATCGGCAATCGGAGTGGCCAGAAGCGAATCGCTGACCTGTCCGCAGGGATTTGCAAGCAATACCTTTTTTGCAAGACCGACGGAAAAACGGAATATTCCTTCGTTTATATTCTGCACGCTTACCGTTCTGTCCTCTATCTCGGCACAAACGTCACGATAGCGAACGATGGGGCCTGCAATAAGCTGCGGGAAGAGCGAAACGTACAAAAGCAGATAGAAGAAATTCTTCTGAACGGGGGCATCGGAGCGATAAACGTCGATTGTATATGACATCGCCTGGAAAGTGAAAAAGCTTATTCCGAGCGGGAGTGCGATCTCGGGTACTTTAAATGCAAGTCCGGGGATAAGATTGATGCTTGAAACGAAAAAGCCCGCGTATTTGAAATAGACAAGAGCCGCAAGATTCGCAACGACCGACAAGGCAAGTACCGTTTTTGCCGCGCCTTGTTTTCCTGCCGTTATGCAGTGCGAAATTACAAGTCCGAATATGTAGTTTATCGTGATTATTGCCAGCATCAAAAGTACCAGCATCGGCTCTCCCCATGCATAAAAGAACATGGAAAAAACGGCGAGTACAGCATTTCTCCAAATCAGATTTTTAAACGGATAGTATAAAATAAACAAAAGCGGAAGAAATATGTATATAAAAAGCAGATTTGAAAAAAGCATTTTTGTTGAAACCCCGTATTTTTTGTCGTTGGTAATATTCTATCATAGCCTATCTCATTTTTCAAGAGAAAAGAACCACAAAACGGTAAAAAAATTTTGACAAAAAAAGAGGATTTTGCGTAGTCGCAAATCCTCTTTGGACGTCGGTATTTTTGCCGCTTTTTTACTGCTCATAAAAGCAAAATACACATAAAATTGCTGTCCCGATATAAGACAGCAGTTTTATGTGTATTGGTTGCCTTTTTGAACTGACGCTTCGGTTCAGAATGCTTAAATTAAAGCTGTTCCTTAACCTTGGACTGCTTACCAACTCTGTCGCGCAGGTAGTAAAGCTTAGCGCGTCTGACTTTACCGCGGCGAGTAACCTCAACCTTCTCTACGTTGGGAGAATGGATGGGGAAAATCTTCTCTACGCCTACACCGTAGGTGATGCGGCGAACGGTAAAGGTTTCGGTAAGGCCGCCGCCCTGACGAGCGATGACGGTACCTTCGTAGATCTGAATTCTTTCACGATTTCCTTCTACGATTCTGTTGTGAATTCTGACGGTATCACCGATATTGAATACGGGAACCTCTTTCTTCATCTGCTCCTGTGTAAAAGCCTGAATAAGATCCATTTTGGCTTCCTCCGTTTATTAAAAAATCACCGAATGTTCGTACCGAGCACAGCAGAGGACCATTCTGAACAGCTGTTTTAGGCAAAATACCCATAACAGACTTGGGTATTTTATCACAAAGATGCAGAAAAATCAACACTTTTTGCGAAAAATTTAAAGTTTGTTTATAATTTCAGTTCATTTTACGATGCCGTAGAACTTTTCTATCTCGCTTCTGTTTGAAAAATCGCGTTCAGACAGGCGCTTTGTATATTCTTCGGCAAGGGCAGGATCATCATAAAGACGCATTATCCCTTTCGCCAGAGCATCGGCATCGATCGGCACGATCATACCGAGATGTCCGTTTTCCAGCTGTTCCGATGCCGAAATGTAGTTTGCAACTACGATCGGTTTTTGCATCATCTTGGCCTCTTCGACGGTTATCGGCTTACCCTCGTATCGCGAGGGCTGAATGTAAATATCGCAGTCGCGCAGATAGGGATAGGGATTCATCTTCACACCGAGCAAAACGAGCATATCCGACACTTCCCTCTCTTTTGCTTTTGCGCGGAGCGCGGCTATATCGCTTTCATCTCCCGTTCCGACAATATAAAGGCGAAGATCATATCCCGCATCTTTCAGTATTTTGAGCGCATCAACGGCAATATCAAAGCCCTTTTGTTCGGATATACGTCCGATCGAAAGCAGGCGTTTGCCCGTATAGCCGTCGTCGAAGCTTTCGCCGGCATCAGCCATCGCGCGAATCTGAGCGGGATCGTTGATATTTTCGATAGTCAGGCATTTAGACGCAATCTCGGGAAAATATGCCGTAAGCGAATCGTTTATCTTTTCGGATACCGTTACAACTGCATCGCATTTTTTGAAATATGACAGGTAAAGCTCATCGTCACGCGGCGGGTTGCCGTAATCGAAATGAAGCCATGCGAGCTTCTTTTTCGCCTTGATCTTGTCGCACATATAAAACATCGTGCGATCTCCCCAATATGCAGCAGCAACGTCGTATTCGGTATCGATTTCGCTTGCGTGCTTTTTCATAAGATCGCACCACATTCTCGTTGCGGTGTCGGCGCGCTTTTTGGGGTTAAGAATCAACTTTACAAAGTAAGGCAATACCTCAAAAGCGGTGAGCGGATTGTGGCGAATGAAGCAGTTCCAGATGGTCTTTACCGCATTTTTTGAGCTGAGCAGGAACATATCGGCGATATCTCTGTCGGGAAAATCGATGATATTGACCTCTTTGGGCAATGAATCGATCAGCTGACCTGTTCGGTGGGCGAGCATAAGGTCAACTTCCCACTCGTCGTAATTGATATTCTGCGCAAAGGAAATAAACGATTTTTCCGTTCCCGCGCAATTCATAATAATACCCAGAACAAGCATTCTCTTTTTTGCCAATCCGATTCACCTCCGCTATCTGTCTTTTTTGATATTATACCCTCAATTTGACTAATTTGTCAAGTTGATTCGCCAATCGGGTGTTTTTCTGCTCCAAATTGCCCGCTTATATTAATTTTATAGGTTTGTTTTTTTAAAAGATTGTTAAAGATATTGTTATCTTTGAGAACTTGTGATATAATGGAAAATGGTATACTTTTGTAAGTATATTTAAATTGCTAACTCTACGAAAAGGAAATTGACTGACCGAAATGAAATACTGTGTTCTCATCTGCGACGGCATGGCCGACTACAAAATAGAAGAATTGGGCAACAAGACCCCCATGGAGGCTGCCAACAAGCCCACTATGGATAACCTTGCCAAAGCCTCCCTCTGCGGCACCGTTTCGAACGTGCCCGAGGGAATGGTTCCCGAAAGCGATACAGCAAATCTTGCTATTCTCTCTTACGATCCCAAGGTATATTCCCGCGGACGCTCCCCTCTTGAAGCCACCGCGATGGGTCTTAAAATGCGCGATGACGAGACTGCGTTCCGCTGCAACGTCGTTACTCTGAGTGAAAACGGTCTTCCCTATGAGGAGGAAACCATCCTCGATCACAGTGCCGACGAGATCACCACCGCCGAAGCCGACGAGCTGATGAAAGCGCTCAACGAGCATCTGGGCACCGACTATCTGCATTTTTACACCGGCGTAAGCTACCGTCACTGCATTCTCTGGCAGAACGCGCCCGATTTTCGCGATTTCATGCGTCCGCACGACATCCCCGGCCGCGTTATAGGTGAATACCTCCCGCCCGAGCCCTTTTTGTCGCTCATGAAAAAGAGCCGTGAGGTTCTTGAACATCATCCCGTAAACGAAGCAAGACGGGCACGCGGACTCCGCGTTGCAAACTCGATATGGCTGTGGAGCCCCGGCAAAAAGCCTTCGCTGCCCAGCTTTAGTGAAAAATGGGGCATCAGCGGCACCGTTATTTCTGCAGTCGACCTCATCAAGGGAATAGGCAAATGCGCCGAAATGGATGTTATCGACGTTGACGGCGCGACCGGCAACATACACACCAACTACAAGGGCAAGGCAGATGCCGCTATCGACGCTTTCAAAAACGGTACCGACCTCGTATACATCCACGTCGAGGCTCCCGACGAATGCGGTCACCGCGGCGAACTTGACAACAAGGTCAAGTCGATCGAGTACATCGACGAGCGTATTCTGAAGCCTGTGCTTTCCTATCTTGAAAGCTGCGGCGACGATTTCAGAATCCTTGTTCTTCCCGACCATCCCACTCCGATGGTCACCCGCACCCACGCGATGGATCCCGTTCCCTTCTTTATGTACGACAGCGCAGAAAAGCAGGCCGGAGTTGACTGCTATACCGAAGAAAACTGCGTAAAAGCAAACAATTACATCCCCCACGGCTACAATTTATTTGACAGCTTCATAGTTAAAAAATAAAAGTCAAGGATATTTCGTACAATGGAAAACAACGAAAACAAAAATACAGAAAACACCTCAGCAGAGAGTTCTTGCCCCGTCGAGGATACACTTGACGAGGATACTGCCGACATCAAAGCAAATGAAGAGTCAAAGGACGATGCCGCTCCCGAGCGAATTAGCCTTGTTCACTCCGTTTTCGAGTGGATCGAGCTTTTCGTGCTCGCTTTTACGGTAGTGCTTCTCCTTATGACCTTCATCGGCCGCCACTCTCCCGTTGTCGGCGAATCGATGCTGCCCACTTTGGAAGAGGGCGATGTTCTGATCGTTTCCGATATTGCCTATACTCCCAAAAACGGCGACATCATCGTCTGCCAATCCCCATGGAATCAGTGCGAAACCGATCTTATCGGATTTAACGAGCCCCTCGTCAAGCGTATTATCGCTGTTGGCGGTCAGGAGGTCAACATTGATTTCTACACTTGGAGCGTTTACATCGACGGCGAAAAGCTTGAGGAAGATTACATCAAAAAATACGACGATATGCCCATGCGCGCCTACAACGACGGCATCACCTTCCCCCTTATCGTGCCGGAAGGATACGTATTTGTGCTCGGCGACAACCGCAACGGATCGATCGACTCCCGCTCGGCAATGATCGGCCTTATCGACGAGAGATTCATCGTCGGACGCGTGGTATTCAGAGTTCTACCCTTTGACAAGATCGGAACAGTAAAATAAGATAACAAACATTTGACGAAAAGGACAGTAAAATGCCATCCGAAAACATTCAATGGTTTCCCGGCCATATGGCCAAAACGAGGCGCATTATAAAAGAATGTCTGCCCTCCGTTGATATTGTGCTTGAGCTTACCGATGCACGTATTCCCTACAGCTCGCGCAATCCCGAGCTTTTTAACATCATCGGTCAGAAGCCGCTGCTAACAATACTTAACAAAGCGTCCCTTGCCGATCCGGACATAACCGCTCTCTGGCGCGAAGAATTTGCATCTCGCGGACAGAACGCCATCGTTACCGACTGTCAGACAAATCAGGGCATTTCGGCCATCCGCCCCACTATCGAGCGC
>JAFXHW010000130.1 GCA_017533545.1 Clostridia bacterium | reverse complement strand
TGCTCTCCTACGACGATGCCATCCAGGCCGAGACCGTACAGCATCTCGACGAGGACTGATCCTTCTCCATCCCTCACAAAAAAGATCAAGGGCTGAGTGAAAGGCGTGCTAAATTAGCGGTGAAATTATGGTAAGTTGATCAATAATTGACCTGCAATAAACAAATAATTGACCCGGGCAGATTTTCAAGGTCTGTCCGGGTTCTCATATTATTAAAAAGCCAAAACACGATATCATGGGTTTGTGTTGATAATAGTAGCAATCTCTGATATCAAATGTTCTTTTGAGATCAACACGCCCTTAACTACAAATTTCTTTTTGTTAATTATTACAATAGTGCAATTCGTGTGAAATTTTAATACAATTCTTTTGATTTTGTTTCTGCAAACGGCTCGAAATTTTCCATAAAACTTTCCACCGTCTATAAGAACGTACCCCGTTACTTCTTTCTTTGTATAACGGGTTAACTGATCGAAAAATTCCGCATAACTACCAAGAAATATATCATGCAATACAGAACAATATACGCTATTTTTGCGGTATGTCAAATATAGAAATTCAATCTTTAAAATCGAGAAATCTGTGATATACGATTGTAAAAAAAAGCAAAGAATTGCAATTGGTATAACAACCCATAATTCGCGTTCAAAGCACACGGGAATCCAACATGACAGCAAAATCAAATACTGGAATATAATAAATATTTTGCGTCCAAACTTTGAGGTAAGACCTTGTCCTTTGCGCCATGCTTCTTCACGCTCTTTTTTGCCCCAAATTATCTTGTCAGAAAAAAAGCGATTTGTTCTATTATAGTATTCGATATAAAAATCTTTTCTTTGCATTTAGCAATTATCCTCCTGCTGTGTGAAGTCTACATTTGTAATCGTATCGCGCCAGTTTCGCATTTGTATTACAAACGCTTCGGGCAAAGCCCATACCCCTAAAGATGAACGAGCGTGTCCATAGGCTCCCTCCGGGAGGGAGCTGTCACCGAAGGTGACTGAGGGAGAGCGCGTTTCAATGAGGTTACGCAAAACTATAAAGTCACGCAGGCTCCTTCCGTCACGCTCCGCGTGCCACCTTCCTCCCGGAGGAAGGCTTTTTTGCTACTCTCATTATAATACAAATCGGCAGAGGAAACAATGCCTCTGCCGAAGTTTTCGTGCCGCCTGTTTCTCCGCTAAGAATGCAAAGAGAATTGGCGGTTTTTCTTTTATATCCGCTCGCGGAAATTCCGTACACGGTGGAAGGTCATGTAATTGGAATCGTGATAGGTATGCGCACCGTTCATGGCCGTGCGGCACTGATAGATCAGGTCGTCGCCGTCGATCTCCATATTGACATACTGGAAACCGATCTTGGTGTGGTCGATGCCGCGCATATCGATCTCATCCCATGCCACGCGCCAGTCTCTGCCATCCTCCGACACCAGCACCGAGAGCAGGTCGCGGGCGCGGATTTTCTCGCCGTCATAGATGCGAGAGCCGATGGAGACATACTTTCCGCTGACCTCATCAAAGACGATGGCAAATTTGGAATTGTTGCAGGGATATTCGATACATCCGACATACTCCAGCGGTGCCTCGGGATCGGCGGTGTTCACCTTGTAATCGACAACCAATCCCCACTTCCGCTCCAGCTTGTCCATGCTGTAGCGCATGATGTTATGCAGCTCGCCGTCCATCACGACCAGCATGCCCTCAATGTTGCCGGCACTCTCGCCCTGCGGCACGCCCGGCCAGGTCGGATCGTATTTGATCGGATCGGCGAAGGCCCAGTTTTCGGCATCCAGCAGATCGCACCCGATCGGCGCAGAAGCAACCGAGGCGGCATGATAGCCGCGTTTCCACGCGCCCCATTCCCATGTCATCCAAAGACGTCCGTCAAACTCGACCACAGGCTGGGGATTTTTATGTACACCCGCCTCGCCGTTTTTGCCGTTGCCGCCTCGAAGCAGGACAGTGGGTTCCGTGAAGGTCACGCCGCCGTCGTCCGAGCGGCCGATCAGCAAATCACCGTATTCGGTAGACACGCCCGTCATATAGAGCGCGCCGTCATAAATGAACATCTTGCCCCAGAAGCAGGGGAAGAGCTCGCTGACATAATGCCAGCTCTCGCCCTCGTCATCCGAACGGAAGATGAGGGTCAGATTCTGCGGTTTCATGCCGGCATAAACATCCATGGATGCCAGCAAATATCCGTCGGGATGACGTACCAGCGAGGGTGAGCAGAGATAGCGTCCCGAAAAGGCATAGGCCTCATCATCGGGGTGGAGATAGTTGATCACCGCTCCCACGCTTTTGCCTGTTCTTGCCAGGCGCACACGGCTCTTCTTCGAGCCGGCCGTTACATAAAATTCATAATCCTGCTCAAAATCAAGGACAGAAATATCGAACTCCGTCCCCACTGTCTCTCCAGCGGTA
>JAFXHW010000129.1 GCA_017533545.1 Clostridia bacterium | reverse complement strand
GGGTCTCCCCTCCCGCTCCTGCGGAGGGCAAATATGGCGCGCGGCGCTCCTGCGGAGGACAAAGATGGCGCGAAATTCGCCCTTTCATCCGCTGTCGCGGGAGCTCTCCCGATGGGAGAGCCTTTGCTTATCTCTCCTACAAAAAATTAAACAATCGTATTCGAAATCGAATTGAAAAATACAAAAATTCGTGCTATAATAAAACCGAAAAATAAAAAGCAACCTTTAAAGGAGAAAATATAAATGACCGAATTTTTAACCATGCTCCCCCCGATCGTTGTCTGCCTGCTCGTCTGCGCTGCAAAGATCGTCGAGATAACCATACAGTCGCTCAAAACCTGCATGATGGTAAAGGGCCAGCGCATGAAAGCGGCCGCGCTCGGTTTTGTTGAATGTGCAATATGGGGACTTGTCATCTCCACCATAATCAGCACCCTCGGCGACAACCTTCTTTTGCTTCTTTTCTACTGCTTCGGATATGCCACCGGCCTTTTCCTTGGCTCCACTCTCGAGGGAAAGATCGCGCTCGGCACCTCGAGCTTGCAGCTTATAGCAAACGATAAGAATACCCAAAAGATCACCGCCTACTTAAAGAGCAAAAACAACGGATACACCGTGTTCGAGGGTCAGGGCTCGATCGATAAGATGAACATGGTACTCATCGTGCTCCCCCGCAAGGATATGCGCAAAACGCTCAAGGAGATCCGCACCATGTGCGACAACAAGGTGTTCGTCGTCGCCTCCGACGTAAGTAAGTATGCCGGCGGATACGGCATGGTTAAGTGAGCGGCTTTGGCTTTCGTAAAAGGAGATTTTGACAATGAATGAAGAAGCAAAGAAAATAGCGAAAAAAATCAACGCTTTGCATATCTGCCTGAGAGTGGCATCTTTTGTGGTACTCTATTTGATATACATGCTTATGGCGTTTCTCACCTACGATCGGTTCGAATCGCCAATCCCCGCAATTATCATTGGCTTGGCAGCAATATTCGTTATATCAAAGCTAAACAGAAAAATAGTTACAACGGTTTACATGAAAAATGTGGTCCCGGTTCTGTCCGACGAAGCGGATGCAAACAAATACCGCGAAATTCTAACAGGAATTAAAATGGCAAAAAACTCTCTGGATCTGGCCGATGCCGCATATTATGCCGGCGATTATCAGAGCGCGGTAAATACTTTTGAAACGTATGCCAAGGCAGAGGACGCACCGTTAAACGTCAGAATTCATTGCCTTATCCGTTTGATGAACGTTTATTTCGAATTAAGGGATTTTGAAAAAATGCGCGAGACGAGCGATAAGCTTGCACAACTGAGGCAGCTTCATCCGTCAAATCCGTATTTTCAAAATCACACGGGATTTCACCGCCTGTTTTCGGATGGGAATTACGAAGCGTGCAAGGAGATCTGTCGGGAATGGGAAAGATCAACTCCTGCCGAGCAGACAAACAACTTATATAAATCAATGTTTTGCTTTTGGTACGCCGTTGCCTGCTATGAAAGCGGCGAAAAAGAGGAGGCAAGAGCGACCTTTGAGCTCATTTTGACCAATACCCCAAAGCTTTATTGGGCGGAACTTGCGAAAAAATATATCGAAGCGATAGACCGAGGAATTGAGGTCGTCATTTCCGACCACCCCATCGTGCCCGAGGAAAACATCCAGCTTTCCTCCGTCAAGGTACCGACAAAAAAGAAAAGGATCGTCAGCGCGATAATCGCTGTCGCCGTCCTTTGTTGGATACTTGCGATCTACTTTTTAAGTACATCGTCTAACTTCTATTTTTACTCGTTGTATAAAGGGTAACTGAAATCATGGACAAATATCAAGAAAATATAGTCCCCGCATCGGGGCAAAACACCG
>JAFXHW010000128.1 GCA_017533545.1 Clostridia bacterium | reverse complement strand
CTTCAGGTCCATCTGGATGGAGGTGATACCCTTGTGGGTACCGGCTACCTTGAAGTCCATGTCGCCGTAGAAGTCTTCCAGACCCTGGATGTCGATCATGGTCATCCAGCGGTCGCCCTCGGTGATCAGACCGCAGGAGATACCTGCAACGGGAGCCTTGATCGGAACACCTGCATCCATAAGTGCGAGGGTAGAGCCGCAAACGGAAGCCTGAGAAGTGGAGCCGTTGGAGGAAACTACTTCGGACACGCAGCGGATAGCGTAGGGGAATTCTTCCTCGGAGGGAAGAACGGGAACGAGAGAGCGCTCAGCGAGTGCACCGTGGCCGATCTCACGTCTGCCGGGGCTGCGGGTTGCTTTGGCATCACCGGTAGCGTAGCCGGGCATGTTGTAGTGGTGCATATATCTCTTGCTGTCCTCTTCATCGATACCGTCGAGCAGCTGCTTGTCGCCGACAGTTGCGAGAGTACAGGTGGTGAGTACCTGGGTCTGACCGCGAGTGAACATACCTGTTCCGTGTACGCGGGGTAAAATTCCTACCTCTGCTGCGAGAGGACGGATCTGGTCGAGACGGCGGCCGTCAACTCTCTTACCCTGGAGCAGCCAGTGGCGTACAACTTCCTTCTGGATCTTGTAGAGGATCTCTTCGATCTCCATGTCAGCACTGGTCTCATCGGGGTAACGGCTGCTGTATTTTTCAAACACTGCCTGCTTGATGGGAAGCAGACGAGCATCGCGAACGTTCTTATCATCGGTATCGAGAGCAACCTTAACGTCCTCGATAACCATAGCCTTAACTTCTTCGTAGTAGTCGTGGTCGATCTCGTGGGGCTCGTATGCAAACTTGTCCTTGCTGACTTCCATAACGATATCGGCGATAAAGCCGCAGATCTTCTTGATCTCCTTATGTGCGAGCATGATTGCTTCGTACATATCCTCGTCGCCTACCTCTTCGGCACCGGCTTCGATCATAACTACCTTTTCAAAGCTGCCCGCAACGGTAAGCTCGAGAATGCTCTTTTCGCGTTGATCGAGGGTGGGGTTGATGCAGAATTCGCCGTCAACCATACCGACGGATACACCTGCGATAGGTCCGTTCCACGGAATATCGGAGATGGAGAGTGCGATGGAAGCGCCGATCATAGCTGCGATCTCGGGCGAGCAGTCGGGGTCGACCGACATAACGGTAAGGTTGAGAACTACGTCATTGCGCAGATCCTTGGGGAAAAGCGGACGGATGGGACGGTCGATAACGCGGGAAGCAAGAATTGCTTTTTCGGTGGGTCTGCCTTCGCGGCGGTTATAGCTTCCGGGAACGCGTCCTACTGCATAAAGGCGTTCTTCGAAATCAACGGAAAGGGGAAGGAAATTAATGCCTTCACGCGGCTTTTCGCTTGCGGTTGCGGTAGCAAGAACAACGGTGTCGCCGTAGCGGACAAGGCAGGAACCGTTTGCAAGCTGTGCTATTTTGCCGGTCTCGATAACAAGCGGACGTCCGGCGAGATTATAGCTGAATGTACGATAATTCTCAAACATAATTTTTAAAATATTCTCCTCTTCTTATAAATACATCTTGTAAAACACATCTCGGCAATTTTTGCCGGTTTTTTTCTCATAAAAACGGAGGACACGGCAGCCATCCGCATGCGGCGCACCGTGTCCACAAACCGTCGCTATGAGTGGATGAAAAAGGTATTCTAAGCTGTCGCTTATTTACGAATGCCGAGCTTCTCGATGATAGCGCGGTAACGAGTGATGTCCTTTTTCATAAGGTAGTTGAGCAGGTTTCTGCGATGACCAACCATCTTCAGCAGTCCGCGACGGCTGTGGTGGTCCTTTGCGTTAACCTTAAGATGCTCGGTAAGATTGTTGATGCGAGCGGTAAGAATTGCGATCTGAACCTCAGGAGAACCTGTGTCGCCTTCGTGCATCTTGTTCGCATCGATAATGGAAAGCTTTTCTTCTTTCAACATGGTTTTTCACCTCATAATAAAATTTTATTCGCAACACACATCAGCATACGGTGGGTGAAATCGACGGTAACAACCGCCGCTGTATCCGTAAACCGAGCATGAAGCGTCATACATCGTATATGATATCACATCTTTCCTTTAAAGTAAAGATGTTTTACAATTTTAATACTTATTTTACACTTTTTTCACATATAATGGGACTGTCGCATCAAATGACGACCGAAATGCGATCAATTTTGTAGTATTCGAAGCGTTTTATCGCATTTTTATCGACGATCTCACCGCACACAAGTATCGGCACGGCGGGAGGACATCCTACGCTTGACGATGCAAGCACCCTTCCCTCGCTGATTTGCACATCGATCTCCTCGCTCGGCATAAACGAGGCCCTTCGTATGCTCATCGCGCGTTTGGGGATCGAAAAGGAGGGTGTTTGGCTTTCGATCGGTGTTTTCTTCTCAATGCCGGTCAATGCTCTTTCTATCTTTTCAAGGCAATCGGCATTTTCGGGAGTGAACATCATAACGAGATAATCTCTGTCGTAAAACTCGACGGTGATTTTTTCGTCGGCGAGTTTTTTTGCCATCACGTCACCCGTATAACCGTATTTTTTTGTATTAAAAGTCAGCTTTGTCTTTTCATCGCCGACGAAGGTATATCCCATCTTGCCCAGCCGCTCTTTCATCGCGCCTATCTTATCGCAAAGTGCGGCAAGGCTCTCGCGGTAGACACCATCCATATACGCATTTGCACGGTCGAGCGACTGCAATATAAGATAGGACGGGCTGGTAGAGCCGAACATTGTAAGCGCACGCTTGACGTTTTGGTCGAACACCGCAGGAGCATTCTTCGATATATGCAGATAAGCTCCCCCCGTAAGCACGGGCAGAGTCTTATGCGCCGAATCACAACATATATCGGCTCCGAGTCCGATCGGATGGTTGGACTCGGGCAAAAAATTCAGATACGCTCCGTGTGCGTTGTCAACCAAAAGCAGAGTTGAGTGCTGATGGCAGACATCTGACAATGCCGCAATATCGGCGATATTGCCGAGATAATCGGGCGAGGTTATATAAAGCGCCGTGATCTTTTTTTCGCTCTCGCAAAGCCGTTTTTCAAGCGACTCTGCCGTTATCGTGCAGGAAAGATAGCTCTCGTTTTCGTCCGGGTATATCCATTCGACGTCAAAATCGAGCATGGCGGCCGCCGTTACAAAGCTCTTATGGCAATTACGGGCGGCAAGAACCGTTGCGCGCTCGCCGCGCGCTGCCGCATAGAGGCAGGTAAGATAAAGCATCGCCCTTACACAGTGAGACGAGCCTTCGGTAGAGTAAAAGGTATCGCAGCCGAAAACAGCCGATGCATTTGCCTCACTTTGGGCGATTATTCCGCTGCATTCGTAGAGAGAATCGGCACCGTCAAACTCGGTTATATCGATATCCTCGCATCCGAGCATCATTTTGCCCTTGTGACCGGGCATATGAACACGTGTATAATCGCCGTCGGCGTATCTTCGCGCAAAATCACATATGGGCGTTTTCATCACTTGTCGCCCTTGCAGCTGTCGCAGCCCTCTTCGCACTCAGATTCGGGCAACTCGGTTTTGATTCCGCGCATCTCGCGGTCAATGGCTACCATGATAGCACATTCCATTCTCTTTTTGAACAGCTCGCATCCGTATTTGTAAACGCCCTTGACAGAGCCGGTCGAGTGATATGCATTGGCAGCGCATCCGCCAGAGCAATAAAGCTTTGCCCAGCAGTCTGCACATTCGGGACGGGAATATACGTTGCAGCAGGCGAATTCGTCCTGCGCATCGGTATTTTCAACACCCTTCCAGATATCACCGAGGCGGTATTTTTCTTCGCCCACAAACTGATGGCAGGGATAAAGATCGCCCCAGGGAGTTACGGCCATATATTCGGTACCCGAGCCGCATCCCGATATTCTCTTATAGATGCAGGGACCGCCGGTAAGGTCGATCATATAGTGGTAGAAGGTGAAGGGCCTGCCCTCACGGTCACGCTCAAGCATAAGCTCGGCAAGCTTTTCGTACTGCTCGCAGATAATGGGAAGATCTGCTTGCGTCAGCTCCTCCTTATCGCCCTCGGCGCATACGACGGGCTCCATCGAAAGCTCGTTGAATCCGAGATCAAGCATCACCTTGATGTCATTTAAAAAATCGGGGTTGGCATGGGTAAATGTGCCGCGCATATAGTAGTTTTTGCCCCCTCGCGCTTCGACAAGCTTTTGGAATTTGGGAACTATTCTCTCCCAGCTTCCGTTACCCGCGTAGTCGACGCGGTAGCGGTCATGTATCTCTTTTCTTCCGTCGAGAGAAAGCACCACGTTGCTCATCTCGCGGTTGCAGAAATCGATAACGTCGTCATCGATCAAAAGACCGTTGGTGGTCAGAGTGAAGCGGAAATTCTTGCCTGCACCCTTTTCTATCTTTCTCGCATATTCGACGAGCTGTTTTACGACGTCGAAATTCATCAGCGGCTCGCCGCCGAAAAAGTCTACCTCAAGATTGCGGCGATTTCCCGAATTCTCAACGAGGAAATCGAGCGCGCGCTTACCGACCTCAAAGCTCATCACAGCTCTCTCGCCGTGATATTTGCCCTGACTTGCAAAGCAATATTCGCAATTTAAGTTGCAGGTGTGGGCAACGTGCAAGCAAAGCGCCTTGACGACGCCCGACGTGCGCTTTTTGAGCTCACCTGCCATGCTTTCAAAGGTGTCGGGTGCAAAAAGACTTCCCCCGTCGGCAAGCTCCTTTACCTGATCGTAGCATTCGCAAACGTCGCTGTCCGAAATGATCTCGCCCTCTTCGCTTTGCTTGCCGCTGTACTTTTCGCACATCTCGGCAACGATCTCTTCTCTGCTCTTTTCTGAAAAAAGCGAGATTATATCATATGCAAGCTCATCTACGGCATGAACGGCGCCCGAGCAGCTGTCGAGAACTATATTGTATTTTCCAAGCTTATACTGATGTACCATTTGTTTTTCCTCTTCGGCTTTGAAGGTATGTATTTTTAACAAAAATACCGCCTTGCGGCGGCATTTTCATTCTCGAAAAGTTCGATTATTTGCTCTTCTTTTCCTGTTTGTTTTCGCACTGCTGATTAGCGATGCCGCAGCTGGTCTTGCAAGCGGACTGGCAGGAAGTCTGGCATTCGCCGCATCCGCCGTTCTTTGCGCTGTCGCAGAGGTTGCGTGTATTTATGGTTTTGATGTGCTTCATGGTTACATCCTCCGTTAATTTTTTATCATTCGGTTAATTATAACATACCCTTTTTATCTTGTCAATGATAAAAAAGTAAAAAGTTGGCCGCGAGAGCATTTTTTATTGATTTTTGGCGAAAAATCGCTCAAATTATCCTTGTCACGCCCTTCTTTTTTTGCGGAATTATCATTACCGAGTCGCTTTCAAGGCGGTCGGATGCTATGCCGTTTACGCTCGATATTGCATCGATGGTGGTCGAATAGTGCTTGGCGATATCCCAAAGCCTCTCACCCGCCTTGCCGTAGCAGACGGTCATCGAACTCTTTTTTCCCCCTTTGGCATTTTCCTTAGCCTCTTCGAGTCTGCACTCACAGAGGATATGCCTGTCGCTGTCGGAGCAGATAAATACATTTGCCGACACATTGAAATCGCAATATACCTTGCCCGAGTCAAACCGTGCGGACAGGTTAGATACGTTCGCAGTAACAAGAGCATCATAGTTTTTGCCGAAGGCAGTGTCAAGATCGTATTTCACGGGCGCGCTGACGTTTATCGGATAGATCTCGCCCCCGTCATCGCGGGCGAGAACGGTTATCTCTGCATTGCCCTCGATATATCCGCGATCGCGATCGCTGTCGTACCCGATCTTAGTTCCTCTCAAGGCGGCCGACGAGCAGACGATCTTCGCGGGAGCTTTTGCGGATATATCCGAAACGGACTTTGATACGCTTTGGGTAAAGGAAACCGTGCCGAGGCGCAAAAGGGTGGGACATCTGAAATCGGCAAAAGTGTTTTGACATTTGTGCTCGGTCGAGTATGCATCGCGAGTGATCTCGGACATCGAATTCGCCGCTGCAAATACGCCGAGCGAGCCGTTTATATCAAGCTCGATAATGCGATTCTCCCCGAAGCTGTTTTTGCTTGCCTGCGCATGTATATCGTGCAAAAAGAGATTGGCTGCATATTCACAGTTTTGCCCGATATCGCCAATATCGCACATTGCGCTGTATTTTTGACGTCGGGTAACACACTGTACCTTTTTGTCGGCATCGGTGTAAAATACAGTGATCTCCATCTCGCCGTCGCACATGGCCGAGTCTCCGTCCGCCTCTCTTACCGAGCACAAAAGAGCGCCCGCGCGGCAGCAGAGGATATCCTCGATCTCGGGAAGGGTATTTTCAAGCTCGATATCGTCGGAGATGGCAAAGCTCTCGCTTTGGCAGAAAGCTGTTTTCATCACCTCGATCGATTCGGTATCCCTCTCGACATAGCTTTCGTCCTCCTCCTTTTCAGTACCGGTAATTGTGGGCAAAGAGTCGATTTTTCCGTAAGCGCGAACGTCCGTCTTTATGCGACACTTCACTGCCAACTTTCGGGAATTGGTAAGCTTTGCCGACGATTGCTCGATCGACACAAAGCATATGTGACCCGCTATAATCTGATCGCCCCCGAGTGCTTGGGACACGGCACTGTAGGGCAAGTACATACTGTATCCCTTTACCTCACCTGAATCGGTATATAAAAGGACGTTGAATAGCACCTTGCCCTCGCATTCGATCTTCGAATCGGATATAATGCACTCGCTTTGGCAAACAGAGCTGTCCGACATAAGCACTCGCCTTACATCGGATATGTATTCGGGCAGAGTGATCTCCTCGCTTATTTCGGCATAAAGAGCAGAAGAATAACAAATGCTGCTTATCGAGCTTGAGGGCGCGGACAGATATCTTATCTTTGCGATTTCACTTGCGTTCATCTTTTTCTCCTTGGTTAAAAAGTAAAATATGGTTTTTTCTCACGTGTAGATTATATGAACGCCCGTCCGATAATATGACCGCAAAAGGGCCTTAATTCCTTGACAGCGCTATTCATTTTTGATATAATAAATCCACAAAGATCACATTTTGAGGCATAAGATGCGTAAAGAAGAATCGAAATTCGCTCCCTCGGGAGTGTTTGAAGGAATGGTATCCATCCGCGCGATAATTTCCTCCCGCGATGAGGGGAAAAGCGACCGCGCGATACAAAAAATTTTATACGACAAAGAAAGAGCCAAGGCGCGCCGCGGCGAGATAGGATATCTGCGCGCGATATCCGATCATCACGGCTTTGAGGTGATTGAAAGCTCGGCCGACGAGATCGATTCGCTCACCACCGGCTCATCTCACGGCGGCATTATCGCCATCTGCTCCGAACGCACCTTTTCACCGCCCGAGATATGCGAAAACGGATTTTACGTCATGCTTGACGGAGTGGAGGATCCATACAATTTCGGCTATGCTTTGCGCTCGCTCTATGCTGCGGGAGTTGACGGAGTCGTTATGCCTCCACGCAACTGGATGACCGCCGCAGGAGTGGTATGCCGCGCGTCGGCGGGGGCAAGCGAGAGAATGGCGCTGTCTGTCTGCGACGGAATCGAGGCCGCAGAAATGTTCAGATCCAAGGGATACAAAATTATCGGCGCGGAAAAGGACGATTCGGTATCGGCATACGAAAGCGATCTTTGTCGTCCGCTGTTTTTGATCGTGGGCGGAGAAAAGCGCGGTATATCCCACGCACTGCTCGATAAATGCGATGGACGTGTCTGCCTTGACTATGGTCGGGATTTCCCTGAAGCGCTGTCGGCCGCGTCAGCCGCATCGATACTCGCCTTCGAGGTATTCAGGCAAAACAGATGATTAAAAAGCTGTTCGCGAGAACGGCTTTTTTTATCGAATATTAAGATAACTTAAGGTGAATGCATCTTTATTTTTAATAACTTTTGCGGTATAATACAGATAAGAAATGAATTTTGAAAAATCGAGGGATATCATGTATAACATTCTGATATGCGACGACGAGCGGGATATAGTTTCCGCGCTGAAAATATATCTCGGATCGGAAAATTACAAAATATTCGAATCATACAACGGCCGCGAGGCGCTCGACATACTTGAAAATAACGAGATCCACCTCGTTCTGCTCGATATAATGATGCCCGTGCTTGACGGCATTTCCACTCTTTCATACCTTCGCGAGAAATGCAATGTACCCGTTATTCTGCTGAGTGCCAAAAGCGAGGACACCGACAAGATACTTGGACTCAATATCGGGGCGGACGACTACATAACCAAGCCCTTCAATCCGCTTGAGGTCATCGCCCGTGTCAAAAGCCAGCTTCGTCGGTACACCGCCCTCGGAAGCGCGGTAACGCAGAGCAGCCGCTACGTATGCGGCAATATTGAGCTCGACGATGAGCGAAAAACGGTCACCGTCGACGGCGAGGGAGTAATACTCACCCCCATCGAATACGAAATACTCCGTCTGCTTATCCGCAATCCCGACAAGGTTTATTCGACAAAGGAGATCTACGCCCACGTCTGGAACGAGGACCCTCTCGGAACGGAAAACAAGGTTGCGGTGCATATAAGGCATCTGCGCGAAAAGATCGAGATCAATCCCGCCGATCCGAGATACTTAAAAGTTATTTGGGGCAAAGGGTATAAAATGTCCCCTCCCGTGTCAAATATACGTTAATAACATTATTTGGAGGTTTTTATGGCAAATATCAGCGCTCCTAACGACATAAAATACGTAAAGGCAGTATCGACAAAGGCGAAAATTATCGGCGGAATCGTCAACGTGCTGTCGACATCTATCTTTTTTGCAACTCTTGCGGCAATAATCGCATTTATTATCCTGCTTGACCACGAGCCCGATATTCTATACGAAATAACTCCCGACTATTTCGTAAACGATGTCGGACTTTCAAAAGGTGATGCGGCATTTTTGCTTTTCCCGAGAGATTTCTACCTGAAATTCGACTGGCTGGTCATAACGGCCTGCATCGTTTCGGCAATCACCTCACTCGTATCATTCATCTTCATGATGCGCGCCGCAGCGCACACAAAGAGCGGCGAATTGAAGCCGAGCAGGTTTGACAGAATACCCTTTGAGATAGTTCTCTGCATTATAATCGCCGCAGTCATGCTATTCGCTTTGATCACACATATGTCAATGTTGTATATCAATGATGGCGGCAGCTATCAAAATGTGATAGAGCAGCACGAAAAGTTCGGGAAAATATACCGTTCCATATACACTCCTCCGACGTATGGTGTCCGTATTTTCGGCGCAGTTCTTATACTCGACGTCATTATGGCGTTCACTCTGTCGCTGACCTTCCTTTATACCATTTGCGCACGAATAAAAACGCGCACACTCATCAAAAACACTATCGTTTACCGTATCCTGCGCCTTTTGTTCAGAATCATTCGCTGGATATACCGAAACACCGTAAAACGCTTTTTCAACGCGCTGAGATTTGTGATCAAAAATTTGCCGGCAACGTGGTATTATGTGCTCACACTGGTCGGCTACTCGTTCATTAACTTCTTTCTTTTAATCATTCCCCTTTATGAGCTGACGTATGTTCGCGGCGCAGGTATATATCGTCTTACTTTACTTGCCCTCTTTTTAATTTTTAATGCCGTATCTCTGTATCTCGTTATCCGCACCGCTTCCTCGTTTAAGCTTGTCCAGCAGGCGGCAAAGCTGATGGCATCGGGTGACCTTCGGTACAAGATCGCCACCCATTCGCTTCGCGG
>JAFXHW010000127.1 GCA_017533545.1 Clostridia bacterium | reverse complement strand
ACAATAGCGGCAAATGCGGCGGTGGGTCCCGAGATGTTTACACGGCTGCCGCCGAGCAGAGCGATAACGAATCCCGCAACGATGGCGGTGTAAAGTCCCTTTTCGGGAGAAACGCCCGATGCGATAGCAAGCGCTATCGATAAAGGAAGCGCGATTATCGCAACGATGAGTCCGGCTACAAGATCGGAAACGAGCTGTTTTTTTGTATATGAGCGAAATGTTTCAAACAGCTTTGGCTTAAAAGTATTCATAAAACGTCCTTTTTAATTGTCGTATTAATTCCAAAGCAATATTCTACACCTTTTTTGTCGAAAGTGCAAGAGATATTTTGATTTTTTTGTTGGATTTCACCGTTTTTTTATTAATTTCCTTCAAAACGGCAAAACCATTTCTGTCACATCTATCCATTGTCAACTCATCTTTGACATGGTATAATATGTTCAAGGTGGTGATATTTATGAGTCCTATGCTCTCTTTAATAGGAATGTCAATAATTGTGCTTCCTATATGTGCACTGATATTTGGAATTATCGGCTTTATTCGCCTGTTTTCAAATCTCAAAAAGCTAAATCATCCCGAGAATATGAAATACTATTATATGCTGATAATCAGTATTTTCTTGATGTTTATTTCGTGGACTTTTAATTTTGGTTGGCTTCGTGTTTTGTTAACATGGCTTTCTTTTCCTGTTATTCGTGCAGTTATATTCGGGATTATTAACGGAATGTCGCTGTTAAAGCTACATCTTTCGGTCAGATTAAAGATTTACACCCTGCTTTCATTCGCATCCTACATAATTTCATATTTCGCCTTTCCCGATGGAGGAGATGGCGGAACAATGTATGTGTTTTTTGGCCTTCTACACGGAGATGCCGCATCCTCCGTTGCGTTCACAATATGCTATTGGAGTTTTATAACGCACCTGGTTATTACCGTGTTGCAGATAATCGAATTAATAATAGTCAAATTAAAAATGGTCAAAAAAACCAATTCCATGATCCCGAACGAGAATATACAAACGGAATAATACAACAAAAAAATGGGACAAAACAAAAAGTTTGTCCCATTTTCTATGTCATATTTGATATATTGGGGATCATGAGGGCATATTTTCAAAAAATGTGCGCCATTTGAGTGCGTCTTTGAATTCAAATATCTTATCGTACAGCTTTAAAAAACGGCTGATGATGAATCCGTTTACTAAAGCGCACAAGACCGTGCCCCAGCCTACCCCGACAAAATTGCCGAATCCGAAGCAGACAAAGCTGAGAAGGACTGCCAAAAGAAAGCTGAAAAAGTCGTATCCGGTTTTGAATTTGTGGATATTGATGCTGAATTTTTGTGATATCTCCTTGACGAGCAGCTCATACACCTCGGGCGAGATGTAAGTGCGGAACATCATCGAAACTCCCATGGCCGCAAAAAGCATTCCGAGTAAATAATATATTCCTCTCTGCCATAGATAGGCATCGGGCAAAAACTGCCCGAGAAGCATAAATCCGTCAAGAATCCAGCCATATATGAAGGCAGTGACGAAGGAGAGCAGATAGCTTATAGAGAACCGCCTTAAAACAAGGCACATAATGATAAGCAATACTGCCTGCAGACAGTATTCCGCCATACCGAAACTAAACACGCTCCAAAACGGATTTATAAATCTGTAAAGCACATAGGCGGGTGCGACGATCATCGATACCCCAAAATTCGATTTTTCGGAAAAGACAACCCCGACAGCCAAAAAGATCAGCCCCAAAAGGTATGCCCATTCACTGAAAAACACCGTTTTTTTCTTTTCTCTCATAAATGTCCTCAAAAAACGACATACAAACAGCCCTTTTCCGTCCGACCGGACGGAAAAAGGCCAATTTGAATTATTTAACTATTCTTACGGTAACGATCTTCTTGGGCTCGATGCTCGGTACATAGTCGCCGACAACGCTTTCGTCCATCTTGCAAAGGTACATCTTACCCTCAGCCTTGATGGCAACGTTCTGCACAACGTTTGTGGGGTTGTAGAAACGTACGATGATACCCTCTTCGTCCTCAGCGCGCTTGATGGCGGTTACGTGGATATTCTTGTTCTCGATCGAAACGAGCGAACTTTCGTGAGCGAGATTGCCCTTGCCGCGTCCGCATACCGCGCACTTGACGGGTGCAAAAATCTCGGCAGCCTTATTGGGCAGCTCGTTGTACTCGCCGCGGTTGAAGTGTATTGCATACTCGAAAGTACGCTTGCCGGGGCACTGAACACCCTCGTCCTCAAGCTCGGTAACCTTTTCCTCGGAAACAGCCAGCTTGATGCGGCACGCACGAATGAGGGTGAGCGCCATGGTGGTGTCGTCGAATACCTCGTACTCAAACAGACCCTTGGGCATAACGGCAAGACCGTTTTCGCCGTCGGTAACCTCTGCGAATGTGCGGAGGGGCTGAGTGCCGAATGCCTGCTCAACCCAGCCTGTCGAATCAGGAATCTCGATCGAGTGCTTGACGATATCGTAGTGGCTGTCGCATACAGAATATTCGCTCTCGATTCCGGTGGGGAAATTGACGCGGAGCCAATGGTCCTTTGCGTTGTTTACAAGCTCGACATTTACCTTGATATAGTCGGCATTGGCATCGAGAGTGTAGCTTGTCTTTATCGGAATGCTTGTGTAGATATCGCTGGGATTAACTGCACAGCTTTCGGGAACTTCAAAATTGAATTCGGTAACGATTGTGCCCGAAAGATCGCCGCTTTCGGTAACGTATACCTTGGCATTTGCGCCGATGGATGTATACTTTCTGTCAAATTCGGGGCTTTCATGCTTCCATGCGTTGCCCACCTCGCCCTGCGAGGTGAAGAAATTGAGTCCCTTATATTCCTTGCCCGTTTCCTTATACAAAACGTCGATGGTGCCGTTTGCGTTAACGGTTGCCTTGATCTTGGAGTTTTCGAGCACGTTGCCGAGTGCAATGCCCGGTCTCTTCTGGATCTTGTGGGGATTTGCCTTGATCTCGAGCACCTTATAACCGAGTGCGGGAACGTCCTTTATCTCAGCGTATGCTCTGTGATGCATGGAGTTGAGGATTGTAGGCACTTCCCAGATGTTGTCGACGAAAATGCTCGACTTTTCGCTCTGGATGATCTGGATCTTCACGCCGTCGATCTCGAATCCCTTGCCGAGGTGCTCGGGAAGCTCCATATCGAGGGGCACAATAACATCGCGTTTGAAGGGGAGAGTATTGTATACAACGAGCTGGACAGTATCCTTATCCTGTCCTTCGGGCGAGAGGTTCTTTGCAATCTCGACCATCGCGTCATCGGCGATGATATCAGCTATATCCTTGGCCTTTCTGAAACGGTATTCCATATCCTTGCATACCGTATCGGGAGCGCAGCCGCCGTTT
>JAFXHW010000126.1 GCA_017533545.1 Clostridia bacterium | reverse complement strand
TCATTAGGCGAAGCCGTCATCATTGGAAAAGCCAACATCATTTGCCGAAGGCAAACATCATTCAAAAAAGCCTAATTTGTCCGGTAGACAAATTAGGCTTTTTTTGGTGGAGATAGTGGGGTTCGAACCCATGACCTCGTGACTGCCAGTCACGCGCTCTCCCAGCTGAGCTATACCCCCATATGGATTGTGAGTGTATTATACACTAAAACGGGCGTTTTGTCAATAGCTTTGATAAAATTCCTTCTAATTCACAATCGGTTATAATCGGGCAGGCAGGCGAATAAAATGTTACAAACGGACAAGGGGGGATCAAAACGGAGACATCAGAGCTTATATCGATATTGCCAAGAGAGGCGGGCAAGGAGATAGAGAAATATCTTACCGATCAAAACCGTCCGAGCGAGATCACTCTCCGAGCCGACCGTCCTCTGTCGATCGCCTTTGGGGATAAGAATATACGGACAGGCGTCGTTCTCAGCCGCGACGATCTTGCGCGCACGCTGAACGCATTTTGCTCCAATTCATTTCATGCGTACGAGCAGAGTATGAAAAACGGTTTTGTGACATGGAAGGGATATCGCGTGGGGATTGGAGGAGTGTACTCGCCAAGCTCGCTTCCGTCGACGGTGACGTCGCTTTGTATAAGGATCAGGCGAAATGTCAAAGGATGTGCCAAAGACATTGTGGACGAGCTTTCAAAGAACAGTTTTCACGACGGCATGATTATTTTCTCACCTCCCGGATACGGCAAAACTACAGCTCTGCGAGATTTTGCCGCAACTGTTTCATCACCGCCATACATGAAGCGAGTGGCGATTGTCGACAGCCGAGGGGAGCTCGACGACCGCGAGCTCTATCGCGGAGGACTTGTCGACATGGTGGGCATCGCCGATAAGGGGCGAGGGATCGAGATGGCCGTGCGAACGCTGGCGCCTGAGATAGTGATATGTGATGAAATAGGCGCCGACGAGGTCGATGCCATATTGCGAACGCAAAGCGGGGGAGTCCCGTTTGTGGCGAGCGCTCATGCGTCGAGCCTTGATGAGCTGTACTCCCGTGCGCCAATGGCAAAGCTGCTTTGCAGCGGCATTTTCAGGTTGTATTGTGCGATAAAAAAGCAAAACGGCGAAAGGACGCTTGAGATCGGCAGGATAAAATTGTGCAAGGGGGAGATGGCCCAATGATGAAGATTATCGGATTGGTCGTTCTCTCACTTGTCTGTCTTATATTGGGAGCGGATGGGGTTAAAAAGGTACGCGTGGGTGCGAAAAATGCAGAGTCGCTCTTAAAGCTTGTACGGCACATCGAAAGCGAGATTACGTATAAAAGCCCGCCGCTTTATGAGATATACGCGAGCTTTGACGACGAAAATTTCAAAGAGCAGGGAATAACAGCACTCCTTTGTGAACATGGGCTTGAAGGCGTAATAGAAATTATCAAAAAAAACTGCGATGCCGATGCGATAAAAATAGCACATTCCTTTTGCACCGAGCTCGGCAAAAACGGCAGAGACGGACAGATATCGCTTTGCAAAAGAAGTGCCGAAGAGCTCGATATCCTTTGCCGCCGTCTGAGCGAAGAAGCGCCCAAAAAGGCCAAGGTGTATCTTTGCCTTTCGTGCTCGATTTTTCTCACCGCGCTGATAATTATTGTTTGAAGGAAAAATAGCGATGGATGTAAATCTGATCTTTAAAATTGCGGGAATAGGACTATTGTCGGCGGTCACCTATCAGGTAGTCGCAAAGGCGGGACGGGAGGACATGGCGAGCCTTATTTCACTTGCGGGGATAATCGTCGTACTCATGATGCTCGTCAAAAGTATTGCCGAGCTGCTCTCGAGCATACGCACTCTTTTCGGCATCTGAAAAAATGGATATATTCAAGATGTGCGCTGCAGCGATCTGCGCGATCTTTACGATAAGCGCAGTTCGCCAGCTTAAAAGCGAATTTGCACTTTATATCTCACTCGGCTGCTGTGTTTTGTTCCTCTTTGCGGCAACCAACACTCTTTTGCCCGCCTTTCGGTATACCTCCGAACTGTTGGAAAAAAGCACGCAGGGCCAGCGCCTTTCCACCCTTCTGCGTGCGCTCGGGGTGGCGCTGGTCACCTCCTATTCGGCCGAAATATGCCGCGATGCGGGCGAAAAGGAGATAGGATCAAAAATTGAGCTGCTCGGCAAATGTGAGATTGTCATTCTGTCGCTCCCGCTCATGCGCGAGCTTATCGCGCTCGTTGAAAGCGTGAGCGCATGAAAAAACGGCTGTTTGTCATACTATTACCGGTTCTTCTCACTCTCGGCATCTCGGTGCATGCATACGCTTCGCCCGAAGATGCGCTCAAAACGATAGAAAACAGCGTTCCCGACAGCGTAAAAGATGATATTTCAAGCGACACCTTACTTAATGCCGATGCCGGCACGATAATCGACGTCAGTGTAAAAAGCATACTCAAAACGGTAAATCCGTCGATAAAGTCGCTTGCCTCAATTGTTGGCGTGATAATTATATCGGCGATGCTGAATGTGCTTCGGACAAGCATTACCGATAAGTCGTACGCGCCACTTTTCGAAACGGTGAGCGCCCTTGTACTGACTCTTTGCGTGTGCGATATTGTCAAAGAACTGTGCGATGCATCCTTTAGGACCATTGAAAACCTCAGCACCTTTATGAACGGCATGATACCCGTCATGACGGGGCTTTATCTGTCAAGCGGAGAGATAGCGAGCGCGGCGGTGTCGCACAGCGGAATGATCATGACGCTGAATCTGCTCGAAAACGTCATCCGCTATCTTTTTTATCCCATTTTGCGCATCTCGATAGGAGCATCGGTGGCATCCTGCATGGCTAAAAGCGGACTATCCGCCGTAAGCAATTTCCTGCGCGGATTTTATACTACCGCCCTCACCTTTGTCATGGCGATACTCACCTTTGTGCTGTCGGCGCAGTCGTCGCTGGCGCAAGGGGCAGACTCGATGACGGTAAGAACGGTACGCTTTGTGGCGGGCAGCTTTGTGCCCGTTGTCGGAGGTGCGCTGTCCGAGGCAGTGCGAACCGTCTTTGGCAGTTTTGCATACATCAAAACCACCGTCGGTTGGGGCGGTATCATCGTAATTTTAATTATAGTTTTGCCGGTGATAATAAAGCTGTTTATGGTAAAGATCGTTTTTTCGGCATCGGCCTGCCTTTCAAAAATGCTCGGATGTCAAGGCGAAAGCGAAATAATTGAGGAGATGAATAAAAATTTGAACATGATAATCGCCGCCCTTCTTTCTATGGCAATTATGTTTATCTTCTCGCTCACTCTCGTTATCCGGTCGGCGTTGGCCCAGTGAGCGGATATATAACGGCAATCGCCGCGATATCGGCGGTGTCGACGGTTATGGATATGGTGATATCGGGTGAGGATATCAAAAAATACGTCAGATACATACTGTCTCTTGCCCTTGTTCTGGCAATCGTTTCGCCGATAATTCCTTTTATAAAAAAGATACCCGAAACCGTAGGCCAGATCGGTGATTTTTTCGGCGGATATATCGAAGCAGAACCCGAAATCTTTAACGAGATGGCCGAACATTCGTCGTCGGCACTCGAAAACGCGCTCGAAAGTGCGGTGGGAGAAAAATTCGGCATTTCGGTGGAGCTGGAGATATTTCTCAAACGCACCGAAAAGAACAGCGCGAAGATAGACAGCGCCGAGCTGACAATGAGCCGAAGCGATATTTTCTATTTTGACGCAGTTATTGATTACATCGAAAAAACGCTTAACTGCGAAGTTAAGCTGATTGAAAGAGAGTAAAAATGGACATTTTTGCCGCATTTGATAAGCTTAAAAAGCATGGCAAGGCAGTCGGTATCGCCGTTGCTCTGGTTTTGTCGATCGCGTTGATTATTTTAGGCTCAAAAGGGGGAGAGAGAGAGGCGGGCGACAGCAAAACCGCCTCGATTGATCTTGCCGACTACCGGTGTGAGCTTGAAGAGTCGATCTCTGCCCTCGTTTCGGGCATCGACGGCGTGAAAAGTGTGCGCGTCATGGTTATGCTTGCAGATGCAGGCGAGGAGGTGTATGCTCAAAACGACGTCGGCGGTAATTACGTCGTTATCGACGGTGATCGCGGACTGCTCGTCAAGCAAAAGCGCCCGTCGATATCGGGCGTTGCAGTTGTCTGCCGTGCCG
>JAFXHW010000125.1 GCA_017533545.1 Clostridia bacterium | reverse complement strand
GAGCACATAACAAGGTTTGCGGGGTCAAAATTAACTCTTACTCCGTTTGCTCCGAGACTATCGAGGAAGGGTGCGAGCACGACCGCTTTTTCGGGCCCTGTTTCAACGGCAAACGCAGCCTCCATGGAATCGGCATAGATCGCAAGCTCACGGCATGCTTTTCTCATGATTTCATTGTTTTCGGAATCCTCTTCGGTAAGCTTGCCGATGTGAGTTGTGATAACGTTACATTCAAGCTTTTTTGCAAGGTCAACTGCACGCTTGGATTTCTCGATAAGCTCATCGTTGAGCTCGGGATTAGAAAATCCGTGACCGAAATCAGCGCATACCGCCGAGAATACAAGGCCGTTCGACTTTACAATATCAAGGGCTTCCTTGATCTGATTGTCTGTCCAATAGATCTCTCCGCCCGTAACATATTTCTGAATGCCGTCAAGACCGAGATCTGCCGCTTTTTTTACCGCGCTGACAAAATCGAGACGGAACGATTCAACCATTGCTCCAATTTTCATAACATTGCTCCTTGATAACGAAAGATTTTTTATTTCATCGCGGCATTGAGCGCGTCACGCATTTCAATGCAGGCATTTCTCGTAAACTGGGCAAAATTCATGTCATCGCCTTTACCCTTATATGCACACATAAGCGCGCGGGAGGAGTTAACGATTGCACCGCTCTTATCACTCTGGCGGAATGCGAAGGCAACATCTGCAGCGGTTCCGCCCTGCGCGCCGTATCCGGGTACAAGGAAGAAGGTGTGAGGCATTGCCGCTCTGAGTTCTGCAAGCTGTTCGGGGTGAGTTGCACCGATGACCGCGCCCACTCTGCTGTATCCGTATTCGCCTATATTATCCTCGCCCCACTTTTCAGTTGCTTCGCCGACTATTCTGTAAAGAGGTTTGCCGTCAATGAGCCTGTCCTGGAACTCGCTGGACGAAGGATTGGACGTTTTAACGAGAGAAAAGAGAGCTTTGTCGTATTTCTTTGCAGCGTCAATAAAAGGAACGATACCGTCCGATCCGAGATAGGGATTGACCGTTATGCAGTCAGCGCCTGCACCGCCCTCGCCAAGGTGACCCTCAGCATAAGCAGATGCAGTTGATCCGATATCGCCGCGCTTGGCATCAAGAATAACGTATATACCCGCTTGTTTTGCGTAGCGGATAGTCTTGTCAAGCGCCAAAAGTCCTTCAAGGCCGTAGAGCTCATAATAAGCAGACTGGGGCTTTATTGCGGGGATAAGATCAGCGGTGGCATCGATGAGCGCCCTATTGAAATCGAAAAGAGATTCGGACACGCTCTTTCCCTCGCGGAATTTTTCGGGGATATATTCGAGTTTGGGGTCAAGTCCCATTACTGTGGGATTATTTTTCTGAGCAATCAGTTCGTAAAGCTTATCAAAAGACATATATTATACCTCGTTAAATTATATTCAGCGAATTACTCTGCCATAGAGAGTCATACCGATATAGGGGGAATTGTGCGACTTTGAAAGTATCATGCTTTCGTCAAAAACGAAACCGTCTTCAATTTCGATATCAACTTTTTCCTCAGGCAATGCGATACCGAGAATCTTGCAGGGATTATAGGTCATAAGCTCCGAAAGTCGCTCGAGCGTTATATGCCCTGCCTTTACAAGATATGTGTATGCAGAGGCAAAGGCTGTCTGAAGTCCGATTATGCCGTTGGGAGCAGAAGCGAGACCCCTTGCCTTTTCCTCGGCAGAATGGGGTGCATGATCGGTAAAGATACAGTCGATAGTACCGTCGACGATCGCTTCAATTATCGCATCACGATCCTCTTTTGAACGAAGAGGCGGATTCATCTTCGCATTCACGCCTATTCTTTCGACATCCTCGTCGATAAAGGTGAAATAGTGCGGACAGGTTTCTGCCGTCACTCTTACCCCTCTCTTTTTTGCCGCGCGAATTAACTCTGCACTTCCCTTTGTAGAAACGTGGGCGATGTGAAGCCGGCAGCCTGTCATTTCGGAAAGAATAATGTCGCGTGCGGTCATAACGTCCTCTGCGGCATTTGGTGTGCCGCGGACACCGAGCTTTTTGGCGGTCTCTCCGGCATTTATTGCTCCCGTTGCCAAAGGAAGCTCCTCGCAGTGGGAGATAATAAGACAGTCGTGCTCGGCGCATGCTTTCATAGCGTCCGCCATCATACCCGAGCGCTCGACAGGCCTACCGTCGTCTGTGAACGCCACCGCTCCCGCCGCCTTAAGCGCAGGAAAGTCTGTTAGCTCCCCGCCCTTTTGGCCGACTGTTATTGCCGCTGTCGGAAGAAGTTTTGTAAGCCCAACCTCTTTTGCGCGCGAAATAACATAGGTAAGCGTGTCAGTGTTATCCGTCACCGGATTTGTGTTTGGCATAGCAACGATAGCCGCATATCCGCCCGCATAGGCGGCTTTAAGACAGCTTTCTATGTCCTCTTTGTATTCATACCCCGGTTCTCGTGTATGGCAATGCATATCAACGAATGCGGGAACTGATATTATTTTGCTCATTACTTTCTCGCTTTAAATACTTAAAGTTATCATTTACTGTTATTATACAGTATTGTTTTGAAAAAGGCAATAGATAAGTGAAAATCTCTTTTGGCTTTTTATAAAAAATCACCGTGTTTCGCACGGTGATTTTTCGGTGTTATTCTTCAATTTCACTCATAGAAGGAGGCAATACTTTTGCCCATTCGGTATTGGGAGTCTTGCCGAGTCTGTAGCGGATAACGCCGCCGTTTGCAATCTCTTCCCATTTGAGCCATGCGCGATCGAGCTCAACACCGTTTACGCTGACTCCCTGAATATAGAGATTTTCAATCGGGTCGCAGTCAGTTTCGATTATAAGCTTATCGCTGACGGCGCATGTGTGATACTTCTTTGAAAGCGCGATCTCTGCACGTCTGAAGAGAGGAGTATTGATATGCATTACGTTTCTGCCCGGGCACATGGAATGGAATCCGAGTGCAGTGAGCACGAACCATGCCGACATCTGTCCGACGTCCTCATTTCCGCAGAATCCGTATTCGGTAGTATTATATGACTCGTTCTGGATACGTCTTATCCAATACTGAGTTCTCCAGGGCAAGCCGATATCGTTAAACATGTGTACGAGATGGTGGCAGGGTTCGTTGGGATGATTGTACGAATCATTCCACATTGCGGAAAGATCGGCCTCCTCCATAAGACGCTCGAGGTTGGCGATCGCCTTATCTCTGCCCATAAGATTGAACAGTCCCTGCGGGTCGTGGGGAACAAACCAGGTCTGCTGGAAGATGTTGCTCTCCATGCATCCGTCGTAGTCGTATTCTCCGTTCCATACGTCCCAGCTTCCGTCGCGGTTGCGTTTACGCATCCAGCCGACAGAAGTATCGAATATCTTTTTGTAGTTATATGCGCGCTCGGTGAACAGCTTTTCGTTTTCGCTGTCGCCGAGTTCCTTTGCAAGCATCGAAATACACCAATCGGCATATACGTTTTCAAGTGTATAGGACACGTCGTTGGGCATATATCCGAGAGTGTTCATGTCCTCGGCGCCAAAGCGGCCGGTATTGGGATCAAATGCTGTTTTAAGGCAGATATCGTATGCACGCTTGATATCGAAATCGCGTATACCCTTGCGGTACGCATCGAGCACAACCGAGATTCCGGGGTCGCCGATCATGCAGTTGGCTTCATTGTTGAAAAGTTCCCAGCGGGGGAACGATACGCACTTGTTTTCGGCAACGTCGATGAGGGTGTGCATCATATCGTTGATGGCATCGGGCTTAACGAGAGTGAGAAGGGGGAATTCGCTTCTGAATACGTCCCAACCGCTGAAAACAGTGCGCTTTTGGAACTTATCGGTACGGCAGACAGAACCGTCAGCCGACAGATAATTGCCGTTCACATCGGAGAACATACGGGGATCGAGAAGCGCGTGATAAAGAGTTGTGTAGAATACGGTCAGCTTTTCGTCATCGCCGCCTTCAACTTTAACTCCGTCAAAGATGTCATCCCACATATCGGTAACTTCTTTGTGCATCGTATCAAAAGACTTGTCCTTTGCTTCGGCATCAAAGTTATCCCTTGCGCCCTCGATATTTATGTAAGATATACCGACTTTGAGGCAGATGGGGGATGCAGACGGCGCAAATTCGGCATAGAACCAGAGTTCCTCTCCCTTATATTCGTCAGACGAAGCTTCAACGGGCGCGTTTTTGTTCCAAAGGCCGTATCTGTCCCATTTTTCGCTGAATTCAGCATGGAAGAAAAGGTTATAGTCAACGCCGCCTACGTCGCGGCCGAATCCGCCATGGCTGGACGGGCAATGGATCTGTCCTTCGATGACACCGTTATCAAGTATTTTAAGCTCCTGCAAAGGAGAACGTCCCGCAACGCGGCGGGCGAGATTGATCTGTACGCGGCGCATTTCGTTTTCGGGGTAAGTCATGCGGATCATGCCCGCATGAACCGAAACGGTTGTTTCGGCGCGCACGCCGTAAGTATCGAGAGTTACGGCGTAATAACCTGCCTCGGTAAGTTCGGTTTCATGTCTGAAATCGGATTCGTATCCTCTGTCAGAACGGGTAGTGAGTGCATCCTCATATGTACCCGAAAGAAGATTGAGCTCACCTGTTGTAGGCATGACCTGGAAATTGCCAAGGTCGCCGTACCAGCCCACGCCCGACATGTGATTTATACTGAATCCGTCTATCGTAGTGTGATGATAGCTGTAACCAGAACCGTTGTCTCCTCCCTCGAGCGTATCGGGGCCGAACTGCACCATGCCGAAGGGTGCAATCGCACCGGGATGTGTTTTTCCGCCGCCGTGAACGCTGGTAGCCTTCATGTCACCGATCGTACCAATTTTTGTGCTGACATACTTGCTGTATTTCATAATCAGTATTCCTTTAATTACTTACTTTTTTCAAATTAAAGACCAATAACGTCTGTAAAAATTATGATACAACAACATTATCAAAAAGTCAACCCAAAAGAAGGACGATAATTATTTTTGCATACTTTTTTTCGGCATACACTTGCACATAAAAGCAAACTGTGGTATAATATCGGAAAATCAATAAATTTTCAGGAAGTGTACAGCTATGGATTACAGAATTTCAGATAAAATGGTAAATATGAAGCCGTCGGCAATCCGCGAGATATTCAAAAGTCTTGCCGATCCGTCGATCATCGCTTTTGCGGCAGGAAATCCCGCACCCGAATCCTTCCCCGTTGAGGCAATTAAAAAGTTTTCGGCCGAAATAATGGAAAACGAGCCGATAACAGCCCTTCAGTACTCTATTACAGAAGGATATCCCGCATTGCGCGAGGCAGTTGCCGCTCGAATGAAGGAAAAATTCGATATCGGCCGCGACTTTGACAGCACCATCATCACCTCCGGCGGTCAGCAGGCGCTTGAGCTTGCCTGCAAGGTAATGTGCTCCGAGGGCGACGTCGTTATCGCTGAAAACCCTTCGTTTATCGGTGCACTCAACTCGTTCAGATCGCTCGGTGCAAAGATAGTCGGTGTTGAGCTTGAGGATGACGGTATTTCCATCGAAAAGCTTGAACAGGCACTGAAAAACAATCCGAAAGCCAAGCTTTTATACGTTATCCCCACCTTCCACAACCCCGCAGGAATTACAACATCGCTTGAGAAGCGCAAGGCTGTTTACGCTCTCGCAAAGCAATACAACGTAATGATACTTGAGGACAATCCTTACGGCGAGCTCCGCTTTGCCGGCGAGGACATTCCCACCATAAAGAGCATGGACGAGGACGGAATAGTAATCTACGCATCCACTTTCTCGAAGATCCTTTCGGCAGGTATGCGTGTCGGATTTGTCTGCGCTCCCAACACTATCATTCAGAAGATGGTCGTTGCAAAGCAGGTTGAAGACGTGCATACAAACATCTTTTTCCAGATGGTCTGCCACCGTTTCCTGACTCAGTACGATGCCAACGGACATATCGATTCCATCTGCGCTCTCTATCGCAAAAAGTGCAATCTTATGCTTGACGCAATGGACAAGCACTTCCCCAAAGAGGTAAAATACACTCGTCCCGAGGGCGGACTTTTCCTTTGGGTGACCCTGCCCGACAATGCAAAAAAGACCATGCCTGAAATAGTTCAGGAAGCGCTGAACAACAAGGTTGCCGTTGTTCCCGGAACTGCGTTTAACTGCGACGTTGCCGCTCCTTCAAATTCCTTCAGACTGAACTACTCCACCCCGTCCGACGAGCAGATAGTACGCGGAATTGAAATACTCGGCAAGATTTTACGCGAATCAATATAACAAAAAAATCGGATGCCACGCATCCGATTTTTTATTTTTATTCAAATATCAGCTTTTCTATCTCGCCAAGATTATTGTAAACATTGACGCTGTCGTCAAATGCATCACGCGATGAGTGCCCTCCGAGCACTGCGGCAAAATCGACGCCCATTGCTTTTGCTGTATCGAGATCGTGGGGAGTGTCACCAATCATAAGCGCCCGCTTGACACTGTTATTTTTTATCCAATCTATCGCGGCGGCGGTTTTCGAATAGGCGTATATGTCGCTAAGTCCTATCACCTCGTCGAAATATTCGTCTATACCAAGCGATCTTATCTGCCCTTTAAGCATATTGATCTCGGTAGCCGAAAGAAGGATCTGTTTTATATTTGATTTCTTGATTCTCAAAAGAAGCTCTTTGACTCCGTGATAAAGAGGTGCTTTTTTTACATTTTCAAGATAAAGCTCTACCCATTCGTTTGCAAGCGGGTCGTACCCTTCTCCGTCGATATCAAATCCGAGCCTGCGGTAGTAATCGATTATCGGAAAAGAAAAAACTGAATGATAATATTCGAGAGAGTCGATCGTTTTCAGCCCGCGCTTTTCGAGCATGACGTTTACACTGTCGATACCCGTTTTCACGTCGTTGAGCAGAGTGCCGTTAAAATCCCATATAATGTGTGTATATTTCATGATAATTCCCGTTTGAATAGTTTACATATCAATCATACCATTCATTTTCCGCTCTGTCAAGTCGGCCCTTTTCTTGACAGGCTATTTAGTGTATGGTATAATGCTCAAAAAGAGGAGGTGTATCGGTTGAACAACATAAAAATCAATGTGCCGGCTTACGCGACGCATGCCATACATCTTCTCGAAAAGGCCGGATACAGCGCTTATGCCGTAGGCGGCTGTGTGCGCGATTCGGTTTTGGACATCGCGCCTAACGATTGGGATATATGCACCTCTGCACGTCCAAGTGAGATCACCGAAATTTTTAAATCTTACAAGACAATAAACACGGGTATCGAGCACGGCACCGTTACCGTGATTATAGACGGAGATCCGCTTGAAATAACCACATTCCGACGCGACGGAAAATATACTGACAACCGACATCCGGACCGTGTTGAGTTTGTGAGTGCTCTGACCGACGATCTTGCAAGACGCGACTTTACCGTCAATGCAATGGCTTACAGCGAGCACGACGGATTGATAGATCTCTACGGCGGACTTTCCGATCTTAATGAAGGCATAATCCGTTGCGTGGGAGACGCAGAAAAGCGTTTTTTTGAAGATGCGCTTCGTATCATGCGGGCGCTGCGCTTTGCATCACGCTACGGTTTTGATATTGAAAGCGACACCGCCGAGGCCATTCGTAAAATGGCCCATCTCTTGAAAAATGTTTCATCCGAACGCATATCGGTTGAACTTTGCGGAATTGTTTCGGGTAAGTGCGGAGGGAAAATGCTTGCTGCCTTCGGTGAAGTCCTTGCCGCGATTCTTCCGTTTTCGCCGAGTGAAAGAGTGCTGAAAGCCGTTGACCTTGCTCCCTTAGACCTGAATCTTCGGCTTGCCATACTGCTTTGCGAAAGCAGTTTCGATGTATCGGTCACACTTAAACAATTAAGATTTGATAAAAAAAGCGCCGAAGAGATTGCCGTTCTCGCGATGTATTTAAAGACAAATATACCTATGAGCGATTACTGTATATGCAAAACTGCATCAGAGCTCGGGCATGGCAGATTTGTTCGCCTTTTGCAAGGCAAAAAAGCACTTTTGCAGGCAGAGAGTTCTGATATTGATTCGGTGATCGAATGCGAGATTAAATATGAACGTCTGTCAAAAGAAGGACGGTGCCCCTCACCGTCCGATCTCGCGGTAAAAGGCACCGATCTTATTCAGCTTGGATACAGCGAGGGAAAGGACATCGGCCGCGTGCAAAGACATTTACTCGATATGATCTGTTCGGGAAAGATCAAAAATGATCGCAATTCACTTTTAAAACTTGCCGAGAAGCTCAAGGCTTGAATCCTTTTCCTTTTGCTTCGACTTTATCTCTTCAACAGCCATAGAGGCCAATCTTTGCGCCTCTATGGCACTTTTTGATTCGGCATAAATTTTATATCCGCCGTTGCGCGGTACAATCTTTACACTACCGGTTTGGTATTCGTTGAACACTCCCTCGATCGAGCTCTTTCCGAGCTCCAAAAGCGGGATATATTCCGCATCAATGTCATATGACACGGTTTCAAACCGATCCATTCCCTCAAATACCCTTTCAGTTCCCTGCTTCATCAATAGGCAAAGCATTGCAGAAGCGTAAATTCCGTCGGTTATGAATGGATGCTCGGCGGCAACAGAACGAATTTGCGATTCTTTTTCATCACATGGACAACCAGAATATCGATATACCTCTATACCGCATTTTTCAGCCATTTCGGCAATGGTTTCCGGCATCTCGTTTGCCAAGGCCAGCTTTTTGATCTTTGATGCATTATTTTTGATAATTGCGGCAACGATGTGGTAAAAGTCAGCTATCATCGTTCCGTCAGCACCATACAGAGCTATTCCCCTGCCGTCTCTGTCGATTTTGATTTTTGCATCTGCCCTCTCGTCGCTCGACTCGTCAAAAACAGTAACGCCCATCTCGGAAAGCACCTTTAAAAGCACGGTTTTGACCTTCTTTTCACCGCTCACTTTTACTTGAACGCCGCTGAGATCATCGCTGTTATCAACGTAATCCAATACTGATTTGACGTAATCTTCTTCGGTATTATCGCGTATTTTCTGATGACCGTTTTTCTCTTCCTTACCGCCTATTGCAAGATATGACGACAGAGAACGCTCAAATGTTCTCGTCGGGTAAAGTCCGTTTTTATCATAAACATTTATCTCGGCACAGTCTCCTACGATCTCTACGAAAAGCAGGGCGTCAAAGCCGTAATTACGCGCAGAAAATGCCGCCAACGATTTAAACCCTCCGTTTTCGGTTTTTATCTCGTATGCGCTCGCCCCCATGCATCTAATACCGCAGGAAAGCGTATCGCATATCAGCTTTTCACGAACATCATCAGCGTATATGAGCCCTATCTTGCCCTCTTTATATGCAGCCGCAACCGCGCATCCTAGCCGCAAAGCGTACTCACCCGAAAGTAATTCTTCTTTTACCGATATACCGCCGTTTTTAAAAATGTTGGCGCTCACGTCACCGAAAATCACACTGCCCATAACTATTGCACCCTTTCCTATCTCAATATTTTCCATGATCTTGGCACCGCTTTCGATATTCGCCTTGCTTTCTATCTTACAGTTATGCCCAATAACGCATCCTTCGCCGACCGAGCTGCCTTTGCAAAGACGTACACCGTCACAAATTATCGCTCTGTATGCCGAGCATTCACCCTCTATTACAACACCGTCGCCGATCACGCATTCGCGTATATCGGCACTGCTCGATATCACGCAGACTCCGTTTACGACGTTGCCGTGTGAATCGGTGGCGGATGCGCCGAGCGCAAGGCGGATATTACAATCATAGTATGCGCCCGCACTGCCGATATCGCACCAGTATGCGTCGTCACATATACCGTAAAGACGTTTTTTTCGTGAAAGCAGGTCGGGGAAAACATCGCGTCCGAAGTCGTAGTTTCTTCCCTCTTCGAGCTCCTCCATAACAGCGCGTTTTATAATATAAATCCCCGTGTTCACTGTGTCTGAAAATGACTGCGCGGGAGAAGGTTTTTCAATAAACCTCTTTATCATTCCGTTGTCGTCGCATTCGACCACTCCGTACTCGCCCGTATCGCGTGTTCGGCTGAGAACAATGGTCACGTGGGATTCCTTTCGGCGATGATAGCTTATCGCACGGCCAAGATCAATTTCACATACGGCATCGCCGCTGATCACAATAAAGCTGTCGTCGGTGACGTCCTGCATTAAAAACGGCAAAGTATTGCGCACGCTTCCTGCCGTACCAAGCGGTGTGTTTTCGCGAAAATATTTCAAATTTACGCCTTCGTAGCTGTTATTAT
>JAFXHW010000124.1 GCA_017533545.1 Clostridia bacterium | reverse complement strand
TGTTTATCGCAAGTTTCGCATTTGTATTACAAAGGCACAGGGCAAAGCCCATACCCCTTATTTTTGTAGGGCGGGGGTTTACTCCCGCCGCCTCATTGGCATAAACCTTTCGTCACGGTGGGAGCAAGCCCCCGCCCTACGATGTAGCCTCATTATAACACAAATCGGCAGAGGAAACAATCCCTCTGCCGAAGTTTATTCGTGTGTCTGTATTTTATCGTTGAAAATCGGATGTTTGCGGGAGGGGAGACCCCTCCCCTACAATTTGATTATTCAAACATCCTTATGAGAATAAACCTAATCGGTGCTTTTTTATTTAATCACTTGTTAAACAGCTTATCAAGATCGTCAACGATGGGCTTGATCGTCTCTTCAAGGCAGCCGTCCTCGAAGGGGGAGCGGAGATTGGCAAGCTTTAAAAGATCGAGATATCCGAGAGAACCGCCGGCACGGCAGAGATTGAGATAATCGTTCCATGCGCCCGTGCGGTCGACTTTGATCTTGTTGTAGAACTGGAATGCGCACACCTGAGAGAGTGCATATTCGAGGTAGTAGAAGGGATAGAGGAAGATGTGCTGCTTTTGCATCCAGAATCCGCCGCTTTGCATATATTCGCTTCCCTCGTAGTCACGCCAGGGCATGTATTCAAGCTCGAGTTCGCGCCATACACGACGGCGGGCGTCGGCATCCATTGTGGGATTTTCAAATACGCGATGCTGGAATTCGTCAACGCATACAAGGTAGGGAATGCAGGCAAGGCAGTCGGTGAGGTGAGCTCCGCGGTATTTGTCGGCCTCATCCTTGCAGAAAAGATCCATCCAGGGGTAGGCAAAAAGCTCCATCGACATAGAGTGGATCTCATTGATCTCGGAGGGGCCGAAGGTGTACTCGTCGACGGGCTGGGTACGGGATGCAAGGAAATATTCGAATGCGTGTCCGGCCTCGTGGGTGAGCACGTCGATATCTGCAGAGGTGCCGTTGAAATTTGAGAAGATGAAGGGTGCTTTGTAGATCGGGAAGGAGGTGCAGTATCCGCCCATGTGCTTCGAGGGGCGGGTGAGCAGGTCAAAGAGCTCGTGCTCAGTCATAAAATCAAAGAATTCGCCCGTCTCCTCAGACAGCTCATGATACATTTTAGAGGCGGCGGCGATCAGCTCGTCGGGAGTGCCCTTGGGAGTGGGGTTGCCGTCTGCGTAGATAAGATCCTCGTCGTAATAGCGGACCTTGTCCACTCCGATTCTCTTGCCCTTCTCGCGCATGAGCTTGTCAACGGCGGGAGTGATTATCTCCTTTACCTGCGCTTTGAAGCGAGCGGCATCGTCGCGTGTCCAATCAAAATGGCCGCGTGCAAGGTATATATAGGTAAAGAAATCGTCAAAGCCGGCGTTTTTGGCCATCTCGACGCGGATATTTACAAGCTCGGTGTAGATTTCGTCAAGCTTTTCGGACACTCCCTCATACAGCTTTGCCCATTCGATGAATGCGTCGCGGCGCACTTCGCGGTCAAGCGACTGCATGTGCTTTAAGAGTCCGTAGAAGTTGCACTGTTCACCCTTGAACTCGACAGAGCAGGAGGCGACGAGCTTGCTGTATTCGTTCGAAAGCTCGTTTGCGCGTACGGTGAGCTGCTCGTTTTTTGGGGTCTGAAGCTTGAAATCGGCCTCGGTGAGGGTGAAGAGCTGTTTGCCGAACTCCTTTTCGAAATCAGCCCGGAAGGGTGTCTTCAAAAGCGCCTCGGCGGCAGCTTTGAATACCGGGGTGAGAGCAGCGAAGGCGGCGCCGTAGTAGAGGACTTCGTCCTCGTAGAATTTGTCGGAGGTATCCATGGTGTTGCGCACCGATGCAATGGAATAGGCGGTCTCGGCTTCGCGGGAGAGCTCGTGCATTCTTTCGAATGATTCTTTTGCCTCTTCGTACGTCTTGGCATCGATGAATCGCTGGTTTTCAGCGGCGTATTTCTTGCCCAGCTCGGCAATGTCGCATCTGGTATAGACTATGTCACAGAATTTGTTCATCGTTGTATTTTTCCTCCATATAAATAGAATAGGCGTGTTAAAATGGGAGACGTCCCATGCTTTGATTATACATTTTCGGTGCCGATATGTCAAGAGAGGCAAACGACGGGCAAAAGGCTAAAAAATGAGAACTTTAACGCAAATTATCACAAAAACAGCGCGCACACAGTTTGTTCACACAAAATTTAAATTATACACGATAATTTGCACACATTTTTGGTGTAGAAAATTTAACCATTTTTTTGTGCATGATGCACAATCCGGGTGCCGCCAAGACACATTTCGACAGAAATTTTTTATTGCCGGATGTGGTAAACATGATTTACTGCCAAACTGGAATTTGAGGCAAATAATAACGAAAAATCAGTATAAAACGCTTATAAAACAGCAAATTGCGCTATTTGACAATCGGATATGGAATAATATGTGCATATTGACGTAATTGTGGTGGCAATATGGCAAAAGTGTGTGAAAAATATGCCAAAATCACATCGCCGGACAGGCACTTTGAGTGAGGGCGACAATAGTCGTCAAATAGCCTTTCGGCTTGACTTTTATATATAAATATGATATCATTAACGAGTGCAAAACACAAAAAAACAAACGAATCGCGCCCTTCGGCGTGATTTGAGAGGACGCCGCGTGAAATTTGACGAAAGGAAAGGGACACGCGGTCACATTTTTCGTTTGGGCAAATTTTTGCCGCTGCAAAAGCTTGTCTTTGCCGCCTGACGATAACACCCGCCGGGCGGGGCTGAAATGCGTCCTCAAACCGATCTGCCCAAGGTCGGAAATCAGTTTAAATTTTCCGGGAGGAGAGAAATACCCATGAAGAAAACAACGCTTACAAAGCTGCTGTCTCTTTTGATGGTTGCGGCGATGCTGTTCGGCACACTGTCGGCTGCGCTTGTATTAAGTGCATCGAGTGGCCTTACTTTAGGCGCCGTACCCGTTGAGGAAGAAGAAAACAGCGGCTACAAAGACAGCGACATCATCGGCTACTACCGAACCGTAGGGGAGGTAAAAGAGCTGATGAATCTGCCTGTTTACACGGTATACCGTGATAAGTATGCAGATGTGCCCGACGGCAGCGGTGATGTTATCATCAACTGCGCTACCGACTATGTCGCTGAACAGACAACGTCCAATTACGAGGTGCTCGAGAACTTCGAAGGCAAGAGCGCGCTCAAGATGGACGACACGGGCAAAACAACTTTCAGAGTCTACATTCCCAAAGAGGGTATGTACGCAATGCGCATAATGTACTACCCGATCGAGGGATACGGCACAACGATGGAGAGAATGCTCTACATCGACGGCCACGTACCCTTCTCCGAGGCGAGATACCTTTACTTCCCTCGCCAGTGGGCCTATGAGCTTGAAGAAGTGGTTCACGAGGACGGTACCGTTACATACGAATTCTTCACCGACGTTCGAGGCGACGAGCTTCGTCCCGTCCGTGTGGCACAGTCGTCCTGGGAAGATTACTTCCTTCGTGACTGGGTAGGCTTTGAGATGGATCCCTTCGAGTTCTATTTCTCCGAAGGCGAGCACACCATCACCCTTGAGGCTGCCCGCGAGCCTATGTGCATTTCGCAGATCACCCTTTACCCCTACGTCGAGGAAGCTCCTTACGAAGAGGTACTTGCAGGATGGCTTGCACAGGGACTTACCGTTCAGGATGACGTTGAGCCCATAAAGGTTCAGGCAGAGAGACCTACCACCGTTTCCGAGCGTATCATTCTGCCCGGCACCGAGCGCACCTCTGCTCTTACCGAGCCTGCATCCCCCGTTAACCTGAGATTCAACACCGGCGGTGCCAGCGGATGCAACCAGTGGGTAAGATATGAAGTTGACGTTCCTAAGGAAGGTCTTTACGAGATCGACGTACGCTTCCGTCAGAACACCCTTATCGGTATGTTCACATCCCGCCGTGTAAAGATCAACGGCGAGATCCAGTTCCGCGAAGCGTCCAACTGCCGTTTCGTATACGACACACCCTTCCAGGTCGAGCCTCTCAACAACGGTAAGACCAGCTTCCTGTTCTATTTCAAGGAAGGCAAGAACATCGTTGAGTTTGAAGCGGTTGCAGGCGATATGCAGAGCTACATCCTCGAGATCCGCGACATGGTTGACGAGCTTTACGCCGCATACGAAAAGGTTCTCACGATAACCGGTCCCGTGCCCGATGCATACCGTGACTACGGTTTCTCCCGCACAGCTCCCGACGTTCTGGTAACCTTTGCGAAGACCGCAAAGCGTCTTTACGAGATCGCAGATGAACTTGAGGCGATCACCGGCGAAATGGGCGACCAGGTCAACGCACTTGAAACCTACGCTCTTCTCTTCAAGCAGATGGCAGCCGACGAGTATGAGATCGCAGCCAACATGCTTAACTTCAAGAGCTATACAACAGGTCTTCAGAACTGGATGTACTCCGCACTCGGTCAGCCCGTAACCATGGACTATTTCACTATCCAGTCGCCCAACGTTGAGCGCCCGAGAGCAGTAGCAAACTTCTTCGAATACACATGGTATGAGATCCGCGCTTTCTTCGGTTCTTTCTTCCATGACTATACCACCATCGCATTCCGCGGTCATGCAAACGGTATGGACTATGAAGAACAGATTGAAATGTGGGTCAACGGCAACCGCGATGATGCGCTTATCGCCCGCCGTATTGCAGATGAAAATTTCTCTCCCCAATACAATATAGGTGTTACATATAAAGTTATTCAGGTCGGTCTTATGGAAGCGATCATCGCAGGCATGGGTCCCGACATCGCATCCTTCAGTTCGACCGACGCAGTTACATGGGGTATCCGTGACGGCGTACAGCCTCTCAACGACTTTGAAGGCTTTGACGAGGTGTCGAAGCTTTTCGCCGAGGCAGCTATGATCCCGCTGACGCTTGAAGACGAAACCTTCGGTATGCCTAACGGTATGTCATTTTCGATGCTCTTCTACCGTCTCGACGTACTTGCCGAGCTCGGTATTGAGATCCCCAAGACCTGGAGCGATCTTAAGGACGTTCTCAACGTAATGCAGAACAAGAACATCACGATCGGTCTTCCCGGCGGTCTTGGCATGGTAATCCATTGCCTGTACCAGAACGGTCAGGACCTTTACAAAGACAACGGTATGAGAGTCAACCTCGACAGCGACGTTGCAATCGACGCATTCGTTGAATACTGCGACTACTTTACCAAATACGACGTTCCCGTAATCTGGGATATGACCCGTTTCCGTACCGGTGAGGTTCCGATATTCGTAGGCGATGCGATCGCAACCTACAACGGCCTTATGAGTATCGTTGAGCTTCGTGGTCTTTGGGAAATGGCTCCCATGCTCGGTACAGAGCAGGAGGACGGCACCATCGACTGCACCACCGGTGTATCGGTTGCCTGCAACGTAATCCCCAGAGGCGCGGACAATCCCGAGGCAACGTGGAAATACCTCTACTGGTATGCACAGACAGAAACGCAGCAATTATATATGGAAGAGCAGAGAGCTGTTTCGGGCACAACTGTTAAGTTTAACCCGGCAAACCTCGAAATGATCCTGGATCAGCCCTGGACATATTTTGAACGCAGCGCTATTGAAACACAGCTTCAGTATCTCACCGCAACTCACGAATATCCCGGCGGATATCTCGTTGGCGTATACGGCAACAACGCGTTCATGGATGCATACAACAACGGAATGGACCCCGCAAAGGCGATGCTCACACGTATCGATGAGATGAACGAAGAGCTTTCGCGTAAGCGTGAGGAATACGGCTATCAGACGTATGAAGAATACATCAGAGAGCTTAAAGAAAGCGGTTCCGAAATCGTTGAATAAACGGTTGCATACAAAAACGACAATCTAAATTGGCACGGTCCTCCTGCCCGAAAAGATCGGGCGGGAGAGGCCGGGGCAAAAAATAAAAATGGAGAGGTAATTCTTATGCCAGACATTACGGCAGTTAAAGAGAATCAGCCTAAAGTTGAAAAGAGCCGCAAGGAAATGACAAAGTTCCAGTGGACGCTTCACGAAATGAAGCGCACATGGGTCGGATATGTCATGGTAGCTCCCTTCTTCGTAAGGTTCGTACTGTTTACGGTATTACCGGTTGTTCTCTCGATTCTTTTGTGCTTTACGAGCTTTAATATGCTTCAGTGGCCGAAATTCATCTTTATGGATAATTTCGTGCGTATGTTTACCGCAGACGATCTGTTCATGACGGCCTTCAAAAACACCATCATGTTCGCTATCGCAACAGGTCCTACCTCGTATATCCTTTCGTTTGTAATCGCTTGGTTTATAAACGAGATCCCTCCGAAGACAAGATCGTTTGTTACCTTTATATTCTACTCCCCCTCTATGGCGGGCGGTGTTACCGGTATCTGGTCGATGATCTTCGCCAGTGATATCTACGGATATGCAAACGGCTGGCTCATGAGCCTTGGTCTTATTCGCGAGCCGATACTCTTTTTCCAGGATGTAAACTACATTTTCCCGCTCGTTGTAATATGCGCCCTCTGGGGATCGCTCGGAACATCCTTCCTTGCGTTCATCGCAGGTTTGCAGGGCGTTGACCGACATCTTTACGAGGCGGCGGCTGTTGACGGTATCAAGAACCGTTGGCAGGAGGCATGGTATATCACTCTGCCTTCGATGAAGCCTATGCTCATGTTCGGTGCGCTTCTTTCCATCACATCGGGCTTCGGATTCGGCGGACTTATCACCGCGCTGTGCGGAACTCCGTCAACCGACTACGTCGCATGGACCTTGACTCACCACATCGCAGAGTACATGGGAACTCGTATGGAATACGGATATTCTTCCGCACTTTCTGTTATACTGTTCTTGCTTATGGTAGGTTCAAACACTCTCGTGCAGAAATTCTTGGCAAAGGTAGGACAGTAAGATGGCAAAGAAATTACGTACAAAAAACCACCGCGTCGTACTTAACCGTTCTGCCGCAGGTGATACGTGGATTACCGGCTTGCTCATCATCATGGGCGTGCTCATGATCCTCCCCTTTTATTT